>JAQULS010000181.1 GCA_028749235.1 Acidobacteriota bacterium
GGCAAGCGTGTGTATTCGGTCCTGAAGTACGAGAGCGGCGTGCACCGCGTCCAGCGCGTTCCCAAGACCGAGGCCAGCGGACGCATCCATACCTCCACGGTCACCGTGGCCGTTCTGGCCGAGGCGGACGAGATCGACGTCAAGCTCGATCCCAAGGACCTCAAGATCGAGGCCTTCGGATCATCCGGTCCCGGCGGCCAAAACGTCAACCGCAACTACACCGCCATCCGGATCACGCATAGGCCTTCGGGCCTGGTCGTCTCCTGCCAGGACGAGAAGTCCCAGCACCGCAACAAGGAAAAAGCCCTCCGGGTCCTGCGTTCGCGGCTGATGGACATCGCCCACGGCGAGCAGCAGGCCAAGATCGCCCAGAACCGCCGCTCCCAGGTCGGGACGGGGGAGCGGAGCGAGAAGATCCGGACCTACAATTTTCCCCAGTCCCGGATCACCGACCACCGCTTGAACGAAAGCTTCCACAACATGACCGGCATTCTGGACGGGGACCTCGGCCCGCTTCTGGAGAAGCTCGTTTTTGAAGCCCAGGCCCGCGAGCTCGAGCGCCGCAACGGCGGCGCTTGAAGGCGCGGCCATGACGGTCCGCTCCCGGTCCGCCTCCTGGACGATCGGCGGTCTCGCCGCCGAAGGCGTCCGCCGCTTGTCCGGCGCCGGGAAATCTCCCGGCGGGCTGGAAGCCCGCATCCTTCTTCGGCGCGCGCTCGGAGTCACCGAACTCGAGATTCTGGCCTATCCCGAGCGGCCCGTCCCGCGCGCCGCCGCCGGCGGGTATCTTGGCCTGATCGACCGCCGGGCGAACCGCGAGCCTTTCGCTTACCTCATCGGTGAAAAAGAGTTTTGGTCCCTGCCGCTCACCGTCGGGCCGGGCGTTCTGATCCCGCGCCCGGAAACCGAAACCTTGGTTCAAGCCGCGCTGGATTTGGCGGGCGACGGCGCGCCGCTGATCGCGGACATAGGGACCGGAAGCGGCGCCGTCGCCCTGGCCTTGGCCACGGAGCTTCGAGAGGCCCGCATCCTGGCCACGGACGCCAGCCGGGCGGCCCTGCGGACGGCCCGCGGGAACGCCGCCCGCCACGGCCTACGGAACGTCGAATTCCTGCCGGGGGATCTCCTGGCCGCGCTGCGCGGCCGGCGCCTGGCCGGCCGTTTGGATGCCCTGGTCTCCAATCCGCCTTATGTCCGGGAGGCCGATTGGGCCGGGCTGCAGCCGGAAATACGCGATCACGAACCCAAGGCTGCCTTGGTCCCGGGGCCGACCGGATTGGAGATCATCCGTCGTTTGATCTCCGACGCTCCGGCCTGGCTCCGGCCTGGAGGCTGGCTTCTCCTGGAGATCGGACGCGGCCAAGCGCGCGCGGTGCGGGCGCTGTTCGGGCCGGCTTGGACGGAGGTCGGGACGAGGCGGGACCTGGCCGGAGTCATCCGGGTGGTGACGGCCCGCTGGAGCGGGCCTCCGGCTAGCTCTTGAGCTTGCGCGCCAGGATCGAGAACTCCTCGATGCCGGGCACATAGGCCGTCGTTTCGAAGCGGATCTTCTCCCACTTCTCGGGCTTCAGCCGGAGGAACGCCTCCACCAGCCGGGGATCGAACTGCGTTCCGGCGTGGCGGATGATCTCCTTCTGCGCGGCCCGGAAATCGCGGGCCCGCCGGTACGGCCGGTGGGCCGTGATGGCGTCCAAGGCATCGGCCAGGGCGAACAGCCGGGCCTCCAGCGGAATGCGGTCTCCCTTTAGCCCGTGCGGATAGCCGGCGCCGTCGAAGCGCTCGTGGTGGTGAAGGATGATGTCGCCGACGATCCGGACCAGCTTGATCTCCTTGACCAGCCCGAAACCGAGAGCGGGATGGAGGCGGATCTTGTTCCACTCGTCGGCGGTCAAGGCCCCCGGTTTCTTGAGGATCGCGTCGGGGATGGCGATCTTGCCGATGTCGTGAAGCAGGGCGCCGCGGCGGAGATCGTCGAGTTCGGCCGGATCGGACAAGCCGATCAGGCCGGCCAGGACCTGGGTGTACTTGGCCACGGCCTGGGAATGGCCGAACGTCTCGACGTCGCGCAGATCCAGCGCCGTCATCAGGTTTTCCAGGGTCGAATCGTAGATCTCTTCAAGCTCCGAGGTCCGGCGCTGCGATCGGGCTTGCTCGGCCTGGACTCGGTGCAAGGCCCGGAAACGGGCTTCGGCCAAGGCTTCGTTTTCGACCCGGCGCCATTCGCTGCGGACGAGCGAGAGAAGGCCCGTTTCGTCCTCTTCGGCGATGGCGCCGTCCACCCGCCCTTCGCGCATAAGCCGCAGCCCCGGATCCTCCGCGGCCTTGGGAACGACGGCCAGGATGGACAGGCTGGGGCGCGCCTTCTTAAGGCTGGCCAGAAGCTTCAGCACCGGATCGGCGGGACCCGCCAACCCGGCCAGAACGAGGATATTGTCGGGATCCTCCGCCCGGGCGAAGAGGTCCTCGACCGCGACGGGGACGAGCCGGGCCGCCAGGCGCATGGTTTTGAGTCCGCGGATCAACCGTTCGCGGCAGCCGCGGTCGATCTGGCAGAGGACGATCCCGGGAGTAGTCATGGAACGCACGTTACCTTATACCCCAGGTTTCCGGGCAGGCGCAAGCCGCGTTTCGGGGGGTAGCTTCCGGCGGGGAGCCTTCTCCCCCGAAGGGGTGAGAGAGGGGAGTCAAATATCCTCGTATCTCTCGTCGGGGGAGGTGATTGCCCCCGTATCTGGCGATCGGATACACTAGTCGCGCGTCGGGGAACCCTCCCGAAGAGAGCGATTCCCCGGTCGGCCCCGAGGCGGGCTGAAGGAGAACGGAAATGACGCCCAAAGGCGATGCGCTTGATGAGTCGACGACTCTCATCCGTGAGATCGAATCCGGCCTGGAGACGAGCCTCCGGCAGAAGCGGGAACAGATCGAGCGAGAGCTCGAAGCGCGCCTGCAGCGCGAGCGGGAGGAATCCAAGATGCGATTGGCGACGATCGAGAAGGAATTCGAGAAGGAAAAAGGCAACCTGCGCGAATACCACGAGGCGGTGACCGAGTTCGAATCCGCCCGCGACGGATTGGAATCCGAGATCCGCGAGCGCCTGGACCGCAGCGCCGGCTTTCAGCGGGAGATCGAAAAGATGACCTCGCAGACCGGGGATGAGCTGCGGATCGTGGCCGAACTGAGCGGCCGGTTGGCCGATCTCCGGATCTCGGCCGAGCAAAAGATCGGGGAGATCCGGGCCCGGTTGAAGGAGCGCTTCCCCGGCGCCGTCGTCGAGGCCGAGCCCATCCTTCCTCCGGCTTCGCCGAAGTCCGCGGCGGCGCATCCGCCCGAACCCGGTCCGGCCGGCCGCCGGGCCGATGTTCTTGAACCTGCGTCCGTCGAGGATGGGGAGTTCGTCTTCGACCTGGAGAAGGAGCTCGGCAAGCTCAAGAAGATCAAGGAAATGCTTGATCAAGACGGGCCCGCCGCCGGCACCTCCAGCGCCGCCGCCAAGGCGTCCTTTCTCCCTTCCCGGACCAACGCCGTGCCTGCGCCGTCCGAAGTCAGCCTGCCGCCCGGCCCCGAGGAGGGCGAATGGCCTCTGCCGCCCCAGACCGAGCCTGAAAAGGCGTCCGAGTTTCACATGCCCGAAATCAACCAGTTCGTCCAGGACTTCGTCCGGCGCGAACAGGGCTTGATGGCGGACGCGCCGGCCGCCGCGTCTTCTCCCTTGGCCCCGGCCGACGACACGGACTTCAACACCGTCTTCACCGCCTTGGAGCGCTATCGCCGTTCCGAGCCCACCGACTACAGCGGCGAGATCAGCTTCTTCCAAAACCGCGACCACCTGATTCTGGACGGGGAGTCGCTCCTGCGCGCCATGGATACGATCACGGCGGAAGCCCGCAAGCTATTCGGCCGGCTCGGCCAGGCTGGCACGCCCAAGGAGCAGTTCTTCATCAAGCAGGAACTCATCAACAACCAGGAGATCTTGCGCAAGATCATTTTGCGCTCGGTCCGGATGTGCGAGCGAGAATCCTGCCGGCTTCCCCGCTACACCGAGGGCATCCTCAATCCCGGCGTGCTGAAGGATCTTCTGGAACGGCTGAACATGGACAATTGGAGCAACCAGGAAGACTTCGCCGCCTTCGAGGCGACCTCCAACAAGCTCAAGGATGCCTTCCATCGGCGGATCACCCCCCCGGCCAAATACCTGCACTCGATCATCCAAGAGTTGGAGGGCTGACCGGATTCGGTCAGGAGCTCAGGGCGTTCTTGCTCCCGAGCGACAGAAAGTACGCTTCCAGGAGCCGGTGGTCCGCGGTCGTCACGTCGAGGAACCTTAATCCCGCGTAAAAGTAAGCCCCTTGCAGGCCGGCCTTCTGGCTGTAAACGACTTCGGCGCGGAACGGGGAAGCCCGATTGCCGAGGACGAGGAAGAGGTCCAAGACGCGGGCCAGCGGGAAGGACGTGTCGGACGAGATCCGGGCCCCGCTCTGGCTCAAGTCGACCGTGGCCGCGACCCGGTGGCTTCCGTTTTCGCGGATGATGCAGAGAGTGGACGCAGGGTAGCGCTGGTGGGCCCGTTTTTCCATGAAACCGTGCTCGCCGGGCTTGCCCAGGATCGTCGTCTTGCTCATGACCGAAGCCTTCTCCCGGACGTAGGCGCAAACCCGGTTCTTATGGATCATCCCAAGGTCTCCGCCCATGGCCGCCAGCTTCTTGCCCTTGGCTTCGGCCAGGGCCAGATCGGCCTCCTGGACGAACATCTTCAGCGAGGCCCGGGTCAGGATGGCCGAGGCGCCGGTCCGCTCTTGCGGCACGAGGGTCACTCCGAAGCTCATGGTCAGGGAGTGGCGCGGCTGAAACTCCTCGAACTCGAAGACGCGCTCTTCGACCGATTTGCGGATCCGCTCGGTAAGCAGAGTCGCTTCCTCGATGTTCTTGACTCCGGTCAGGAAGACCAGGAATTCCTCGCCGCCGTAACGGCAAAGCAGGTCCTGGTCGCGGATGGAAACCCGCAGAACGGCTCCCAAATCGTGCAGAAGGCGGTTGCCCGCCTCGTGGCCGTTGCGGTCGTTATAGGCTTTGAACCAGTCGACGTCGCCCATGGCCAGGGCGAAAGATCCCGTCTCCTGGCGTCGCTTGCTCAACGTTTCGACCTTCCGGACGACCTTCTCGAAGAACGCGTCGGGACGGAGCAGGCCGGTCAGGGCGTCGTATTGGATCAGGTCAAGCTTGGTCATGGCCAAGGCGATATGCACGGACAAGCCGCGCAGTATCTGGAGGTCCTCGGCCGTAAACCCCGCCTCGGGAGCCGGTCCGTCGGACTTGTCGTAGACTTCGAGGACGCCGATGACCTTCGCTCCATTCTGGATCGGGGCGGCCATGAGGCTTCGGGGCGGAGATTTGAGGAGCTCCCGGTAACGGGCCGAGGCGCGCTCGTCCCGCAGCGGCTCGCGGAGCCGCAGATTCTCCCCGGTCCGGGCGATGTAGGAAGCGAAATCCTGGCCGGATAAAAGGGCGATGTGGCGCGAGAATTCGGCGTGGGCCAGGTAAGCGCCGTCCCAGATCAGGGGCTTCAGGTAGCGGCCGAGCGAATCGTTCTCTTCCAGGATGTAGAGCGACAGTCCGCCGGCGCCGATCAGCTCCTTGATGTCGGCCACCACGTCCAGCAGGACGTTGACGTCGGTGGCCGCGTAGAGCTTGCGCAGAAGCCCCTCGAAGCGGAGCTTCATCTGCTCCGACCGGATCCAGCGCTCCTGCAGGACGGCCCGCTTCTCGAGCTCCTTGTGCAGACCGTCGGCCAGAGCGCTGTTGATGTTCTTGATCTCGGCGTAAACCTTTTTCAGCTTTTCCTCGGCGCCGGCCTTGGCCGTGGACAGGCTGTCCACTTCCGTGCGCAGACGGACATACTCGGCGGCCGACTTCAGCTTGTGATCCATGCGGGCACGGTCCAGGGGGTGGCTGGTCATGGGGATGAT
>JAQULS010000182.1 GCA_028749235.1 Acidobacteriota bacterium
AGGCGAGTTATGGTAAAATGTTTGGCGCCATGAGCGAGCTCATCCCCCTGCTCGAGACGGCCCGCGGCATCGCCCTGGAAGCCGGCGCCCTGCTGCGGGAAAAGTATCACCGCCTGACCGAAGTCCGCTACAAGGGCGAGATCAACCTCGTCACCGAAGCCGACACCCAAGCCCAGACTTTAATCTATGACCGCCTGTCCAAGACTTTCCCCGGGCATGATTTCCTGGCCGAAGAGGGGCTCAAGGCTTTCTCCGGCGCGGAATTCCGCTGGATCATCGATCCCCTCGACGGGACGACCAATTTCGCCCACAAGGTGCCCTTCTTCTGCGTTTCGATCGGGTTGGAAAGACGGGGCGAATTGGCGGCCGGCGTCGTCCATAATCCCATGAGCGGCGACGTGTTCACGGCCGTGTCCGGCGGCGGCGCCTTCCACAACGGTTCGCCCATCCGCGTCTCGGCGACGGCCGACCTGGGCCGCGCCCTCCTGGCCACCGGGTTCGCCTACGACGTTTGGACGACGCGCTGCAACATCGACGAGCACGAACGGATGATCCTCCGCTGCCAAGGCGTCCGGCGCTTCGGGTCGGCCGCCCTGGACCTTTGTTACGTCGCCTGCGGCCGTTTCGACGGATTCTGGGAGCTCAAGCTCAGTCCCTGGGATACGGCCGCCGGGGCCGTCATCGTCCGCGAAGCCGGCGGGATCGTCACGGACTTCGAAGGCCGGCCCGTCGACGTCTACCGGCCCGAGGTCTGCGCCAGCAACGGGCTGATCCACCAGGCCATGCTGGGCGCCCTGAAGCCGAAATGACACCGCCGCGGCCCGGCCGGGACCGCGCCGCGATTTAGGGAGGTTCATCGTGAGGCAATCGCCGCCGGCGGCCGCTCTCGCCGCTTCCGTTCTCCTTCTCTGCCTGATTCCGTCCGCGGTCCTCATGGCCCAGGAGGCTTCTCCCGTCCCCGCCGCGAGCCAGGCGCCCGAGGGCTTTGTCCTGGTCAAGACGATCAAGCAGGCCGGCAAGACCGCCTGGACGGACAGCGGGATCGAGGTCAAGCCGGGCGATGAGTATTACTTCGAGGCCGAGGGATCGATCAGCATCCAGCGGGGCAATCCCGTGGCGAACTGCGGCCCCGAGGGGCTGGCCTTGCGGACCATGCAGCAGCCCGTCCCCGACAAGAACCTGGGCTGCCTGATCGGGATGGTGGTCTATCGGGTCGAGGTCATCGAGGATAAGGAAACCAAGGAAAAGACCGAGCGCAGGCTCGGCGATCCGTTCCCGATCGGCCAAGGCGGAGCGGCGACGATAACCGAGGCGGGCCGGCTATGGCTCGGCATCAACGAGAACCTGACCGGCGACAACGAGGGGGAATTTACCGTCCGGATCTTTCGAAAAACACAGCCAAGCGCCTAGACGCCGCCGTTGGCCTTCTTGGCCAGGAACTTTTCCAGGAACTGCGTGTCGTAATTCCCCTCCATGAAGTCCGAGTTGGCCAGGACGGCCAGGTGCAGGGGGATGTTCGTCTTGATGCCCACGATGGTGGTCATCTCCAGGGCGGTCTGCATCTTCTTGATGGCCAGGAACCGGGTCGGAGCGTAGGCGATGATCTTGGCCACCAGCGAGTCGTAGGTCGGGGGGATCTGCCAGCCGCCGTAGGCGGCCGAATCCACCCGGATGCCCTCGCCGCCGGGCAGGACTAGGAAGTCGATCGTGCCGGGCGAGGGGGCGAAAGTCGTCGGATCCTCGGCGTTGATCCGGCACTCGATGGCGTGGCCGCGCATCTCCAGGTCGAAGGGGAAATGGGCCTTTTCTCCCGCCGCCACCCGGATCTGAGTCTTGACCAGGTTGATGCCGTAGACCATCTCGGTGATGGGGTGCTCGACCTGGACCCGGGTGTTGGCTTCCATGAAGTAGAACTTCTTGTCCTCGTCGACCAGGAATTCGAAGGTGCCCAGGCTCTCGTAGCCGATGTGCCGGGCGGCGTCTTCGACGGCTTTCATCATCCGTTTACGCAGCCGGTCGTCGACGAACGCGGAGGGCGTTTCCTCGATGACCTTCTGGTACTTGCGCTGGACCGAGCACTCGCGCTCGCCGAAGGCGATGATTTCGCCCTTTTTGTCGCCGATGACCTGGATCTCGATATGATGGGCTCCGGCGATATATTTCTCGATATAGAGAGACGGATCGCCGAAGGCCGTCTTGGCCTCGTTTTGGGCGATCGGGAACTGCTCTTCCAAGTGGCTTTGGTTGCGGCAGATGCGCATGCCCTTGCCGCCGCCTCCCGCCGAGGCCTTGATGATGACCGGGTAGCCGATCTTCTGGGCCACGAGTTTGGCTTCGGCGGCGTCTTCCAGGATTTTGTCGCTGCCGGGGATGAGCGGCAGCTTGGCTTTGCCCATCTCCTGGCGGGCCCGGTTCTTGTCGCCCATCATCCGGATGATGGCGGCCGGCGGGCCGATGAAGGTCAGGCCGGAGGTCTCGCAGATTTCGGCGAAGCGGGCGTTCTCGGCCAGGAAGCCGTACCCGGGGTGGATGGCGTCGGCCTTGGAGATTTCGGCCACGCTCAACAGGTTGGGGATGTTCAGGTAGCTGTCCCGGGCCGCCGCCGGGCCGATGCAGTACTTCTCGTCGGCCAGCATGGTATGGAGCGAATGGCGATCGACGTCGGAATAGACCGCCACGGTCTTGATGCCCAGCTCGCGGGCCGCCCGGATGACCCGCAGGGCGATTTCACCGCGGTTGGCGATGAGGATCTTCGAGAACATGGATCCTCACGCCCCCGGGACGATGGCGAAGAGTTTCTGGCCGTATTCGACGGGCTTGCCGTTCTCGACGAAGATCTCCTTGACGACTCCGTCGACGTCGCACTCGATCTCGTTCATCAGCTTCATGGCCTCGACGATGCAGAGGGTTTGCTGCTTTTTAACCGGTTCGTCGACGTCCACGAAGGGCGGCGAGCTGGGAGACGGCGCGCGATAGAACGTGCCGACGATCGGAGACGTCACGTAATGAACGTCGCCCTTGGGCTCGGCCGGAGGCGTTGCGATCGGGTGGGGCATGCCGCCGTTGCCGTCGGATCGGGCGGGGGGCTGGAAGGAGGGAGCCGGCGGATTGGCCGGCGCGTAGACAACCTGGGCGTTTCGCGAGATCTTGATCTTAAAACCCTCGACCTCGAGCTCGAATTCGGCCAGGTTGCGTTCCTCGAGCAGCTTGATGATCTTGTTGATTTCTTCTAAGTCGATCTTGGAGGACATGGACGTCTCCTGGGGAGATATGGAAATCTCCTTTGTTTTCTTCATTTTTCCCGAATAATCTGCGAAACGGCCCTTTTACCTTAACAGCAGGTCCGGCAACTGTCAAGCCGATGCGGGCCTTAAGTTATATCTTTGACGGCCTGGATTTCGGCTTTCTCCCTCGCGGCCGCGTTTCGACCGGGAAGACCGCCCGCCCGCCGACGAAAACGTCATGGACATGCAAAGCGGGATCGAGAAGGACCACGTCGGCGTCGAATCCCTTGGCCAGGGCGCCCTTCTTTTTATCCAGTCCAAGAAGCCTGGCCGGGTTGGTCGTCACCAGGGGCAGGACGTCGGCCAGCGGCCAGCCGCTCCAGCCGATGACGTTGCGGACGGCCTGCAGCAGGGTCAGAGTGCTGCCGAAAAGCTTGCCATCCTTGGTCCGCAGGGGCTCGGTTCTGATCCCGGCCGGCCGCGTCGCGTCGGTGACCAAAACGACTTTATCGGGCGGTTTGGCGGCCATGGTCAGGAAGATCGTGGCCGGATGGAGGTGATGCCCGTCCGCGATCAGCTCGACCGAGGCCTCGTCGTTGAGGAGCAGGGCGCCGGCCAGGCCGGGCTCGCGGTGGCCGAATCCGCTCATGGCGTTGTAGAGGTGCGTGCCGTGCCGGACCCCGGCTTCGAAACCGGCCAGGGCCTGCTCGAAGGTTGCGGCCGAATGACCGGCCGAGGGGATGATGCCGCGCTTGTCCAGGAACTTGATGAAGGCGGCGGCGCCCGGCAGCTCGGGCGCCAGGGTGACGATCCGGATCGGCGTCTTGACCGCTTTTTGCAGGGCCTGGATCGCCTCGGGATCGAAGCGGCGGATGAAGGCCCGGGGCTGGGCGCCTCTCTTTGCGGCCGCGATGTGCGGGCCTTCGACGTGGAGGCCGACGATCTCGGGCAGGATTTTCGCTCCGGCCTTGTCCCGGCCGCGCCTCGCTTCCCGGCGGATCCGGTCGACGGCCAGGGCCGCTTTTGCGATGTCTTTTTTCGACGCGGTCATGAGGGTGGGGACGATGGACGTGGTGCCTTCCCGGGCGTGGAGGAGCAGGATCGTGCGCACGGCCTCGGGTGTGGCGTCCATGTAGTCGGCCCCGCCGCCGCCGTGCTGGTGGATGTCGATGAATCCGGGGACGGCGATCAAGCCGCGTCGGTCGTGGATTTCCAGGACGAATCGCCGGGAGCGGTTGTGGAGCCGGCGGGCCGCGGCTTCCATCTTTTTATAGGTTCCGACCGCCAGGATGCGCTTGCCGCGGGCCAGGATGGCTCCGTCGGCGATCGAGGCTTCCGGCGTCAGAACCGCGCTGGCCCGAATGAGCGTGAGGGCGGCGGGGGGACGGCCGACGGGATTGCGGCCGGAGGCGGACGGTGCGCTCCGGCGCGGCCGGCCCTTGGTTTTTCGGGCGGCCCGGGTTTTCGACGCGGTCTTGATGGTTTTGATGCGGGGCATGGCAGGTCTCCTTTCGCGGGTCCGGACGCCTTCAGCTCGCGCGGCGTTCAGGCCCGTCCGACGATGGCCGCGATGGCGTCCTTCAGGTCGCTCATCGCGGCTTCTGCTTTGGCCCGCGTCTTGGCCTCGGCCAGGACGCGGATGATCGGCTCGGTGTTGGACGGCCGGACATGGATCCAATGATCCGGGAAATCCACCTTCAGCCCGTCCGTCAGGTCGATCGCGCCTTTCGGCTCATAGACCTTCTTGAGGCGGCCGATCAGGCGGTGGGCCTGTTCGGCGGATCCCCCAAGCCGTTCCTTGATCATGACGTAGCGGGGGAAGCTTTTTTGCAGATCGGAGACCTTGCGCCGTGTCTCCGCCAGGTGTTCGAGAATCAAGGCCATGGCCGTGAAGCTGTCGCGGCAGGGATGGATCGAGGGATCGATGACTCCGCCGTTGCCCTCGCCGCCGATGACCGCCCGGGGACGGGCGGACAGGAGCTTCTCGACCACGTTGATCTCGCCGATCCGGGTCCGGAAGACCCTGGCCCCGCGCTCGGCGGCCAGGTCGTCGATCAGGCGGGAACAGGACAGATTGCAGACGACCGAGCCTTTCCGCTTGGCCAGGACGTGGCGGACGGCCAGGGCCAGGGTCAGTTCTTCGCCCAGCGGCTCGCCGCGCTCGTTGACCACGGCCAGGCGGTCGGCATCGGCGTCCTGGACGAATCCGATGTCGGCCTTGGCTTCGCGGACCAGCCGGCAGATGTCCGAAATGTTCTCGGGCAGGGGCTCGGAATCGTGGGCGAACTCGCCGTTCGGATCGGTGTAGAGGGGCACGACCTCGCAGCCGAACGCCTCCAGGAGTCGCGGCCCGAGGAGTGCGCCGGCGCCGTTGTTGCAATCCAGGGCCACGCGCAAATGCCGGCGACGGACCTTGTCGGTGTCGAAGCGGTCCAGGATGCGCCTCAGGTGCGGCTCCGAGGCGTCGTCCAGCCGGCCCGGGGCGCGGTACCGCTCGGCCGAGGCCAGGGCGAACTCGCCTTGATGGTAGATATCGAGGTATTCCTCGGTCTGCCGCGGCGTCAGGTAAAGGCCGTCGCGGCTGATGAACTTGAGGCCGTTCCACTCCTTGGGATTGTGGCTGGCCGTCACGGCGATGCCGCCCGCGG
>JAQULS010000183.1 GCA_028749235.1 Acidobacteriota bacterium
ATCCCGCCTTAACGGCTTCGCGGGCGGCCTCCATCGCGCGCGCTTTTTGTCCGGAGAGCGCGAGATAGCAGGCTTTGTTGTAAAGGACGTCGGCCCTGATCGAGGGGATCCCGATGCGGTCCGCGAGGCTCAACTGGCGTTCCAGAACGTCCAGAGCGCCGGTCCAGTTCCGGGCTTCGACGCATTGAGCCAGCTCTTTGTTCGCGGCCTGGAACTGCTCTTCCAGGGAGGCTTGGGCCGCGGCGCCGAGGCAGAGGCCGGCGCCCATCAGACAGACCGAGATCATCTTTCGAAATAGGCGCATGGGTTCTCCTTAACGGTCATCGCTAGTATAGACGAAGCGCCGGTAAAAAGGTTGGCGAAGGAAGCACGGCCGTTCGGCGGGCTAGGTGACATCCAGGGGGCGGTTCGTATAGGCCCCGTAATCGGGTTTCCGACGGTGATATTCCTCGGACATGAGGGGCGAGGAGATGATGAAATCGGCCGAGGCCCGGTTGCATGCCACCGGGATGTTCCAGACGACGGCGATCCGGAGCAGCGCTTTGATGTCGGTGTCGTGGGACAGCGGCTGCAACGGGTCCCAAAAGAAGATCAGAAAGTCGATGGTCCCGTCCGCAATCCGGGCCCCGATCTGCTGATCGCCGCCGAGCGGGCCGCTCAACAGCTTGCGGACGGGAAGACCGAGGTCTTTCTGAATGAGGCTTCCGGTCGTCCCGGTGGCGATCAGGTCGTGCTTGGCCAGCATCCCTTTATTGAAACGGGCCCAGTCGAGCAGATCCTGTTTCTTTTTGTCGTGGGCGACGAGAGCGATCCGCTTGCGCGTCGGGATAGGGGCTTCTTTAGGGGACATGGTATACCTCGCGGCGGGAGATTATATACCAACTGCCCGCGGGCCGCTTCTCCGGCCGCCTAGCGCTTCGCCGGTACCCGGTCCTGGAAGCGCATGCTCTCGATGAAGGCGCGGCCGCTTTCCAGGCCGTCCTTGCGGGCCTGCCCGGCGGTCAGGAATTTTCCCACCAGCAGCATGTGGGCGTCGGCCGGCAGGTCGGCGACGCGGATGTCTTGAGAGAATCGCCCAACCGTACTCTTTTGGACGCGCTCCTTCTCGCGGTCCCCGGCGTAGGAGACGACCGCAACGGGCGTTTCCGCGGGATAGTGGCGTCGCAGTTGTTCGAAGAGCTTCTCATAGTCCAGGTGCATGGTGTAGAAAGCCAGGGTCGAGCCCGCGGCCATGAGCTTCTCGTTGACGTCGGCCCGGCCCTCCCAATCGGCCATGGTCATGATCACGGCGCTGGTGTCCCAGCCGTACGGAAGATTGGCCTTCACCGCCGCCGCGGCGGCCTGGAGAGCGCCGACTCCCGGGATGATCTCGGAGGGCGTATCCGCCGGCAGGGCCTCCAGATACCAGGTCACGCCGTACATCATCGGATCACCGCCTTCGAGGACGGCCACGGTGCGGCCCTTGTCCAGGGCGCCGCGGATGCGCGCGACCATGTCCTCCCGGGCCTTGGCGTTTTCCTCGGCCAGGGCTCGGGCCTTGGGGTCGGCCAGCGCCTCCGGCTTGACGCCCAGGTAGATGAAGCGATAGCGCGGCAGGATCCAGGCGTCCTTGGCCCCGATCAGGGACTTCCAGTCTTCCAGGCCCTGCTCGTCGTGCAGGATGATGATGTCGGCGCCGCGGACGGCTTCTACGGCCCGCAGGGTGATCAAGTCGGGCGCGGTGCCCATGCCCACGATCAGAAACTTGCCTTTGACTTCGGATCCGGAGGCCGCGGCGGCCAGGGCGACGGCCAGCGACAGAACCGCGCCGAAGATGAAGCGAGCCGGGCGATTGCTTTTCATGACGATCTCCTTGGTGAGCGTTCTTCGCCGTCGTCCGCGTCTTCGATGAAGGCGGCGCGGTCGAAGGGCAGGAGGATCTCGACGTTTTCCCCTTCGGTCAGGCCGCCGATCCGTTCATCGCGAGGCGAGACGGCGGCCACGAACAGGCCTTCGGCCGTCCGGATCTCGATCCGCAGGTAAGGGCCGCGATCGGAGACGGCCGTTACGACGCCGGTCCGCTTGGCCTTTTCGGCCTCGCCGTCGTCCGGCGCTTCCGCCCCCTCTCGGCCGCGGCGGACTTCGACGTCCTCGGGCCGGAAGACGATCCAGCCCCGGCCGGGCTTCCGCCCGCCGGCCGGAAAACGGAATCCGCCCGCGCGGGCCGAGCCGTCCGCCCACTCGCCCGGCAGAAGGTTGGCCGCGCCGGTGAAGCGGGCGACGAAGGCCGACCGGGGCCGGCGGAAAATATCCCGCGGGCTCCCGATCTGGACCAGGCGGCCGTCCCGCAGAATGCCGATCCGGTCGGCGACCGTCAGCGCCTCCTCGAAGTTGTGGCAGACGTGGATGACCGTCGTCCGGCCTTCCCGCTGGATTTTCTTCAGTTCGCCGCAGACCTCGTCCCGCGTCGAAGGATCGACCGCGGCCAGCGGCTCGTCGAGAAGAAGGAGGCGCGGCCGGACGGCCAGGGCCCGGGCCAGGGCGATGCGCTGTTTCTCGCCGCCGCTCAGGGTCAGCGGCCGCCGCTCGAGGAGGGGGCGGACGCCCAGCCAGTCGGCCAGCTCGCCCGTACGGGCTTCGATCTCGGCTCGGGGCCGGTTGCGGCCGGCCAGCCCGTAGGCGATGTTGTCGCGGGCGGTCAGGTTGGGGAAGAGGCAGTAGTCCTGGGGGACGTAGGCGATGCCGCGCCGTTCGGGCGGCGCCGAGGTGACGTCCGCCCCGTCCAGGCGGATCGTTCCGGCCGCCGGCCGGTGCAGCCCGACGAGGCACTCGAGGAGGACCGTCTTGCCCGCGCCCGTCGGCCCCAGCAGGACGAAATACTCCCCTTCAGCCACGTCCAGGTCGATGTCCCGCAGGACGAACTCGCCCAGGGTCAGGCTCAAGCGGCGGACGGCGATCACCAGAGGTAGCCCTTCCCGCCCAGCTTCTTGAAGACGATGAGCGCGCCGGCGGCGAGGCCGATCATCAGGACGACGATGGCGATCGAGGCCTCGACGTGGCCGGAGGACATATTCAGAAAGGCGGACACGGACAGGACGTCGGTCTTGCCGGGCGTGGCTCCGGCCAGCATCATGATCGGCCCGAACTCGCCCATGGCCCGGGCCCAGGTCATAACGAACCCGGCCACGATGCCGTTGCGGGCCAGGGGCAGGGCGACGCGCCGGAAGGCCCGAAACGGACCGTCGCCCAGGCTGCGGGCGACCATCTCGAAGCGCGGGTTGACGCCGTCGAAGGCGGCCTTGACGGCCCGGATCGAGAATGCCGAGGCGACGAAGAACTGGGCCACCACGATGCCCGTCCGGGTGTAAACGACCGGCACGATATGCTGCTCGATGAAGCGGCCGACGGGAAATTGGCGGAAGAAGATGAGCAGGGCGACGCCGGCGAGAAGAGGCGGAACGACGATCGGCAGGTCGATGATCGTGTCGATGACCGCCGCGCCGCGGAAGCGGAAGCGGGACAGGGCGTAGGCCGAGGGCACGGCCAGGACGATGGCCAGGCAGGATGTGATCGTGGAGGCGACCAGGCTCAGGCGTATCGAGGACCACAGCCCCGCCCGCAGGTCCGGCCGCGACCATAGGAAAGTCCACGGCGACGGCCCGCCTCCCGCGCCGGGACGTCCCAGCCACAGGACATTGGCCAGGATGACCAGGACGATGAATCCGAGGTAGAAGAAGAGAAAGCCGCCCAGGACGGCCCGCAGGCGTGAGGATCGTCCGGAGTCGCGGTCTCGGCTCATGACTTCGGCCGGAATGTCGGCCGGGAGGGATCGATCGAATGGCCGTGCTTTTCGAAGATCGCCCGCCCGACCGGCGAGAGGGCGAACTTCAGGAAGGAACGCGCGGCCGCGGGATCGCGGCTGAACTTGAGAACGCCCAGCGGCACCGGGCTGATCGTGGCCGGATCGGTCGGGAAGGCGACGACGTCGGCCCCGTCGAGATACCAGGAGGCGACCGCGTCCCATTGGATGGCCGCGTCCACGGCGCCCAGCTTGACGGCGTTGCCCATCTCCGGCGCCGTGGCGAAGGACGCCACGACATTCTTCAACAGGGCCTCGTAGGACAGCTTTTCGGCGGCCAGGAGCTTGGGGGTGAAGGCGCCGATGGCCGTCGAATCCTTCTCGCCGATGCCGAGCCGCAGGCCCGGCCGGAAGAGATCGGTCAGGCCGTGGATGTGGCGCGGATTCCCCTTGCCGACCATGATGACGGGGATGAAGTACGTGACCACCTCGCGCTCCCGGATGAATCCCCGGCCGACGGCCTGGTCCATGTAGAACTGCTCGCCCGGCATGTAGAGGTCGCCGCTTTCGGAGATGGTGATCTGGGCCAGCAGGCATCCCGATCCGGTGTAGGTTGGGCGGACGCGGATGCCGGTCGCCTTCCCGAACTCGGCGATCAAATCGTCGGCCGCTTCCCGCAAGCCGGCACCGCAGTAGAAAAACAGCTCGCCCGCCGCCGGCCGGTCCGGCGCGGGAAGGCGGCCGCCCGCCTTGAGTAGGACGTCCCGGATCTCCGGCGAGCGCAGAAAGTCCGTCACGGCCCGGGTCCCCGCGTCCGCGGGCGTGTCCCGCAAGAGGACGGCCGTCATGGTCAGCGGGTCATGCAGGCGGTCCGGGATGATCAGCGCGGCGCGGACCGCGGCTTCGGCCTGATTCAAGGCGGCCACGGAAGCGTCGACGTCGCCGCGGGCCGCGGCCGCGATCAGATCCTCGGGCGGCAGGACGACCAGTTTGGGCCGGACCGCTTCCCAAATGCCCGCCTTGTGAAGGGCCTGTTCGGACTCGGCCCCGATCGCGCCCGAGGCCCGGGCGGCAATCCCGACGCGGGCGAAACCGGGGCCGGCCAGGGCCTTGAGGTCGGACAGGTTTTTTACCGCCGACGCGGCCCGAACGAAGACGCCCAGCGGAACGTCGGCCAGCCGGATGGCCGAGCCCGGGGCGAGCCGGCCAGCTTGGTCGAGGGAAACGAGCTCCGTCGCTCCCGAGGCGATGAGAATCCCGGTCGAGCGTCCGGCGGCCAGTTCCTTGCGCATCGCGCTTCCCGGCCGGGCGACGATTTCCACGGTCCGTTCCGGCCGCCGGCGGGAGAATTCGGCCAGGGGAGCGCGGAACAGAGGCTCGAGATCCCGGGCCATATAGACCCGCGTCGGGGCGGCTATGGATTCCGGGGCGGCCTGCCAGGGGCTTCCGGCAAGTGCCAGGCCGAGGATAAGGGCAATGCGGAAACCGTTGGGATGAACATGTCGGCTTGCATTCTTTTCGCTTTGCGGCCGAGAGGCGGGGACAGACCCGGACATGACTCCTCCTTTTCAAGATCGGAAGGCCAGGCCGTTTCCCGCCGGACCCTATCGGCCTGGGAGCATGACGGCTCGTTTTAGCTCCGTCGGCTCGGAAGAACGGTATATGCTAAACGAATCGGTGCGGCTTGTAAAGCCGGTCCGCCATGCCCGGCGGTCTACTGAACGATGGTGATGCGCCCGGTCTCCACTTCCCAGTAGATGTAGTAGTCCGTGCCGCCCTTCCAGATGTAGCTGTCCTCGTCGTCAAAGACGTTCTCGCAGGCCAGGAACCACAGAGCCCGGTCGACGACCCGGCTGCGCCTGCGTTCAATGCACACCCGTTAAACCGCGAACCGGCCGTTCCTATTCCGCCGTCCGGGCCGGCCGGAGCTTCGCGTTGACAGGCGCGGGCGTCTGTTATAAACAACGGCCATGAGCCTCCATCCCGTCGATCTGGCCATCATCGTCGTCTACCTCGCCCTGGTCGCCGCCATCGGCATCATGGTCAAGAA
>JAQULS010000184.1 GCA_028749235.1 Acidobacteriota bacterium
CGACGGCAAGGACGTCGTCTGGATGTCCGAGCGCGACGGCTGGAACCATCTTTACCTCATCGACGGCGCCACGGGGCGGATTAAAAACCAGATCACCAAGGGCGAGTGGGTCGTCCGCGCGGTGGATAAAGTCGACGAAGAGTCCGGGCAGGTCTATTTCCAGGCCGGCGGGATGAACCCGGGCGTGGATCCCTACTTCATCCAGGCTTACCGGATCAACCTGGACGGCTCGGGGCTGACCCGCCTGACCGAAGACGAGGCCAATCACGTCGTCGTCTATTCCTCCGACATGGCTTACATGGCGGATACGCGGTCCCGGGTGGACCTGGCCCCGGTTATGGAGGTCCGCCGCACGTTGAACCGCGAGCTCGTCCTGACGGCCGAGAAGACGGACATCGCGGCTCTGATCAAGGCCGGCTGGAAGCCGCCGGAAGTCTTCACCGCCAAGGCCCGCGACGGCCGGACCGACATCTGGGGCGTCATCTTCCGCCCGCTCTCGTTCAACCCCAAGATGAAATACCCGGTCATCGAGAACATCTATGCCGGGCCGCAGGGATCGTTCGCGCCCAAGACATTCTCCGCCTACAGCGCCATGCAGGCGCTGGCCGAGCTGGGCTTTATCGTCGTCCAGATGGACGGCCTGGGAACAAGCGACCGATCCAAGGAGTTCCACGACTATTGCTGGAAGAACCTGGCCGACGCCGGGTTCCCCGACCGCATCCTGTGGCACAAGGCCGCGGCCGCGAAATATCCCTCCTACGACATCTCCCGGATCGGCCTGTACGGCACTTCGGCCGGCGGGCAGAACGCCCTGGGCGGCCTGCTCTTCCATCCGGAGTTTTACAAGGCCGGATTCGCCGCCTGCGGCTGCCACGACAACCGCATGGACAAGATCTGGTGGAACGAGCAGTGGATGGGCTGGCCGCTCGGTCCCGAGTACGCTTCTTCATCCAACGTCGACAACGCTTATCGTCTGCGGGGCAAGCTCCTGTTGCTCGTGGGGGAGATGGACCAGAACGTCGATCCGGCCTCGACCTATCAGGTGGTCAACGCCTTGATCAAGGCGGACAAGAGCTTCGACCTGCTGGTCGTCCCGGGGGCCGGCCATACTTCGGGCGGTGCGTACGGCGAGCGCAAGCGCAACGATTTCTTCGTTCGGAATTTGTGGGGCATCGAGCCGCCGGATTGGAACCGGAATCCGCCCCCCGTTCCCGCGCCGCCGGAGAAGAAATCAATTCTTGCCCCGAAATCGGGAGAAGATCCAGGAAAGCGAGGGCCGGAGCGGCTTTATCAGTCGACGATGAAGACGCGTGCGCCGGAAGCGGTCGAAGCCAGGTGCGGATCGGCCTCGTCGTCGCCGGCCGCGAAGCCCATGCCCCGCCGGAGGATGTGGACCGCGCCGCTTTTCAGCGCGATCCGAACCTCGCCCTCGACGACATAGAGGATGTGCCCGCGCGGGCACCAGTGGTCGGCCTCATAGCCCGGCGAATAGTCGACCAGCCGGGCCCGCACGCCGTCCGCCTCGAACGAGCGCCAATGGGAAGTTCCCGTTTTCCCTTTGTGCTCGATGGCGGGGATCCGGTTCCAATCCGTGACGGTGAACGGAACGCCCTCGATCTTCATCGCGCCCCTCCGTCAGAAGTTCAGTTTTTTCTTCTTCTTCCAGCTCAGCTTCATGGTCAGGACCTTGTCCGAGGAGAAGATCTTCCCGGCCAGGAAGACCAGGACCAGGAAGAAGGCCAGCATGTAGAGCATCCCGAACAACACCGCCTGCGTGTTGCCCAGGAACATGTTCTGGACGGCCAGGAAGGAATGGGAGAAGGGGATGGCCAGCAGCAGGATCTTGACCGGCGGGGACAGCGAATGGATGTCCGTGAACATGGTCAGGAAGTAGGGGATCATGACCAGCAGAACGACCGGCATGATCAGGTTCTGGGCGCTGCGAAAATCCTCGGCCAGAACGCCCAGAATCGTCGCCAGGGCCAGGGCGCAGAGGATGGCCAGGAAGAGCGAAATGCCCAGGACGATCACGCCGTTGCCGCTCAGAGTCAGCCCGAGCTTGGCGGCCACGGATTGGCCGGCGGCGCCGGCCTGCATGTCGCCGGTCATCCCGCTCATGAACGACTTGTAGCCGAGCATATAGATGCCGGCCGAGAGAAGCCCCACGATCCCGGCGGCCAGCATCTTGGCCGCGACGATGGCCGTGCGCGAGACCGGCACGGTCAGCAGGGTTTCCAAGGTCTTGTCCTGCTTTTCCATGGCGATGGCCGAGATGACCATCTGAGAGGAGTAGATGATCATCATCATCAGAATGACCGGGATGAGCAGCCCCTGCGACATGACGATGCCGGTGATGGACGAAGCCGTGCCTTCGGCCATGCGGTCGCGGATGAGGACGAAGTCGCGGGTCTTGATGGGGTTCTTGAGGGCGGCCGGGTCGATGTCCGGCAGGCGCTCCTTGATGACGTTGTTGGAAAGGTATTCGTTCATGGCCCCGAGCACGGCCTTCACGATCTCGGACCGGCGGACGCCCATGATCGAGAAGTTGCGCAGGTAGGCATAGGTTTCGATCTTGAGCGGGTCGAGCCCGGCCACCGAGGCCCCGAATCCGGCCGGAATGACCAGCAGGACGTTGGTGGCGCCCTTGCGGCAGGCCTCCACGGCGGCGGCGGAGTCCGCGGCCGCGACGGGAACGGACTCGAAATGGGCCGCGGCCAGGGCGCCCAGGAGCGAACGGGACAAGTCGGACTTGTCGAGGTCGAGGACGGAGATCTTCTGGCTCCCGGCCGCCTTGCGCGCTTCCTGCTTGGTGATGTTGCCGATGAAATAGAACAAGGCCATGGTGAACAGGAGCGAGATGACGAGCTGCTTGGTCACCAGCTCCCGCAATTCCTTCTTCAGCAGATGGGTGAATTTCTTCATCGCAGGGCGCTCCTGAAGACGACTTCGAGGTTCTCGGCGTGGTACTTTTCCTTGAGGCCGGCCGGGGTGCCGGAATCCAGGATCAGGCCCTTGTCGATCAGGGCCACCCGGTCGGAGAGATACTCGATCTCGAGCATGTTGTGCGAAGACAATAGAACCGAGATCCCCTCCCTGGCGTAGCGCTTGATGATCTCCCGGACTTCGAGCGAGTTGATGACGTCCAGGCCCGAGGTGGGCTCGTCCAGGATGGTCAGGGCCGGGCGGGTCATCAGGGCCCGGGCCAGCAGGAGCTTGCGGACCATGCCCTTGCTGTACGTCCCGACCTTGTCGTCGAGGCGGGCCCCGAGGCCGCAGATCGATTCCGCACGTTGCAGGAATTCCCTCTCCTTCTCGGCCGTATCGGCATAGAAGCGGGCCATGAACTCCAAATACCGGCGGGCTTTGAAGTTGCGATAGGCGCCAGCCTCCTCGGGCAGGTAGCTGATCCGCTCCCGGAACTTCTCGGGATGATGCTTCAGATCGAAGCCGCCCAGGGTTACCGTTCCGTCACTCGGGGTGAGCAGGGTGGCGACGACCCGCAGGGTGGTCGTCTTGCCGGCTCCGTTCGGCCCGATGAGGGCGAAGACTTCGCCTTCGTTCACCTCGAAGCTGACATCCTTGACCGCCTCGAGCTGCCCGTAACGCTTCTTTAAGTGCTCGACTTTCAGGACGATGCCCATTCCGTTCTCCTTCAATAGGGGTACAGTTACCTTTTTCTCTTCTCTCTTCACCGCATTATAGTCTAATTCTCAGCCTGCCGATCGGGGACGGGATTATATACGGAATTGTCCGAAATCGGTTCTCTTGATAAGAAATAGGGAGATGACCCTCCGCTCGATGCGGAGAGAATAGGTCATGATGTATGGTGTCCCCCTATAAAAGGTGACTGCACCCCTATTTGCGGGTGGAGGCTGCGCGGGCCAGGACTTGCTTTTCGGTCAACACGGTGTGATCCGAGACGCATAAAGGAATCGCGATGCGGCGGGGCGACGGAAGCTCCGGCGAGGCGACGTAGAATCGGCCCGTCGGCAGGCGGGCGATGTCGTCTCCCTCGCCGCCCTTGTCGCGCAGGAGGTCGCGGGCCGTGTCGATCGACGCGGGCGCGTTGAACCGGCCGAAGAACTGGGTCGAGACATTGGCGGTGATGCGGCAGTCGATCGACTTCGGCTCCTGGCTGGCGAAGATAAGGCCCAGCCCGTACTTGCGGGCCTGGGCGGCCAGGCGGATCAGCCCGGCGCTGCAGGGGGTCGCCCGGACCGTAGGGACGAAGTCCTTGGCCTCATCGAGGACGAACAGCCCGGTCAAGGGTTTGCCGGGCGCCGCGGGATTCTTCCGGATCCAGGCAAAGAGGGTCATGGCCATCTGGCTCATGAAACGGCACCGGGAGGCCGTCGACTCCAGCCCGGAAAGGCTGATGACCGAAATCCGCGTCCGGGCGCTGGTGGGCTTCAGCCCGAACAGAGAGCCGGGGTCGAGGCGCTTGCCTTCGCGTCCCAGCAGGGGATCGATGGCCATCCGGGCCCGCAGCCCATCGGCCAGGCCCGCGGCCAGGCGGGGCGCCCCGCCGATCTCCGCTCCCGCCGCCTCGGGCAAATCGGCCAGCAGGGCGATGAGCTCGTTCATCCCGCCCCCGCCCCGCTTGGCGAAATGGCGCAGGGCGGCCGCGAGGACGCCCCTTTTCGGCAGGGTCGAGTCCGCCCGGCCCCCGGTCAGGATGTCCTCCAGGCTTTCTCGAACCATGTCTATCGCCTGGTCCAGGGCTTCCGGATCGTCGGCCAGCCCGGCCAGGTCGGGCAGGGAGTCGAGGAGCAGCGGATTCCCGGCTTGACGTCCCGGCGTCCAGATTTGAACCTCGGCGTTGGCCCAGTAGCGCTCCGCCTGAGCGGCCTCTTCCGCGGTCCAATTCGCCGGCCTGAGGGGGCGTTTGTCCCCGAGCCCCGCCATGTCGGTGGCGCAGTCGATGACGATCGAGGGGATGCCCAGGATCGCCGCCTCCTCGACCAGCCGTTTGACCAAGACGGTCTTGCCTGAACCTGCCCCGCCCAGACCGACCGTGTGCTTGGTCAAGCTGCCGGGAGAAATCATGACCGGCTCGCACCCGCCGGCCGCACTATCGGCATACCCGAGCAGAAGGCGCTCGCCGCCCGCTTCCATTTCGGGGATTCCATTGGCTGCGGACGGTTCCTCGCGGCGGATCTCCGGCCAGGCCGGGACGGGAGAGCCGTTCTTGACGGCGCCGTCCGCGCTTTCGCCCGCCGCGGCGCGGAACATGGCCATGGCCGCGGCCAGGAAAGGCAGGTGCGAGGCCGGCCGGACGGACTTCAGCCAGTCGAGGAACTCCGTCCGCTGCTCCCGGCGCAGCTCGTGCAGCGCCCACAGCGTCCGCAGCTCGTCCTCCTCGGGATGGACAAGAAGCCCGCCCGCGCCGCGGAAGCCTTCGACGAGGATGCCCATCTTGGTTCCCTGAGGCAAGGGGGCCCGCCGGACGATGATCAGCCGCCGGAACTTGAGCGAGCGGTCGATGCCCGCCCCGGTCATGGCGGCCTTCAGGCGGGCCTGGAAAGCCACCGCGTTTTTGCGCTCGATGGCCCGCAGGCAGCAGTGCTCCTCGCGGTCGTTCTCGTCCCGGAAGACCAGGCGGATGCGGGCATGGAGGGGACGGACCCGACCGCCGGGAAAGTCCACATCCAGCAGGGCATCCACGTTCCGGGGCAGGTCGTTCTCGCGGATCAGGCAATAGCAGGCGGAGCGCAGCAGGCTTTCCAGCAGGCCGTCCTCGGCCTCTTCCTGGACGAGCTCGTCCGGAGCGACCTTGGCGCGCAGC
>JAQULS010000052.1 GCA_028749235.1 Acidobacteriota bacterium
CGTGGACCGAGCTGACGATGCAGATATCGGCGGCCCGTAGGTGAACGACGACTTCGGCCGGGTTGAGGTGAAATTTCTGCATGATGATGGGCTGCCAGTCCTTGTCCCGCCAACGCTCGTTGATGGCGATCATAGCCCGGTAGACGGCGTCATTGTAGGCTTGGTATTGCGGAATGTGAATGCGCGACAGGGGGCCGAGTTGGAGGAAAACGAAGCGGCCGCGATAGTCGGAGTATTTCTCCAGGAAACGGTCGACGGCCCGGAATCGTTCCAGGATGCCCTTGGTATAGTCGAGGCGCTCCACTCCGACGGCCAGGATCTTGTTCCGGAACCGGTAATCCTGCTTGAGCCGGATTCCGGCGATGCGAATGTCCGAGCTTTCGGCCAGGCGTTCGATGCTCTCGGCGTCGATGCTGATGGGGAACGGCCGGACCAGGGTTTCGCGGCCCTCCTTGAAGACCGAGAGGCGTTCGCGGTCGACCCGGACTTCCAGAAATCGGTCGACCGAATCCAGGAAGTTGAGGCAATGATAGCGCGTGTGAAAACCGACGATATCGTTGCCCAGGAGCCCCCAAAGGATATCCTCGGCCTGCGGGCATACGCGAAAGGTCTCGGCGTTAGGCCAGGGGATGTGCCAGAAGTGGGCCACCACGACGTTCGGCCGCCGCTCTTTGATCAGCTTGGGCAGCAGGGCGAAATGGTAATCCTGGATGAAGACGAAGCCTTCGTCGCCGTCCAGCTCCTCGCAGACGATGTCGGCGAATTTCCGGTTGACGTCTTGGTATATCGCCCAATCCCGCGGACGGAATTCCGGGCGGACGTGTACGATGTGACAAAGAGGCCAGAGGCCCTCGTTCGAATACCCGTAGTAATAGGCGTCCTCCTCCTCCTTGGTCAACCAGACCCGGCGCAGAGTGTAGCGGGGGGATTCGGGCGGGACCCGGATACGGTCCTTCTCGTCGACGACCTCGCGGTCGGCCTCGCCCGAACCGGCCGCGATCCAGGTCCCGCCTGCCGCGGCCATGACGGGATCCAGGGCGACCGTCATGCCGCTGGCCGGTCGTATGCAGCGGATGCCGTTATCGCCGTAGACGTGGATATAGGGTTCGCGATTGGAAACGACGATGAACTTGTGCCGACCGACCTTTTCCTGCACGAGGCCCTTGAGCATTTGGGGCGTCCAGATCATGCGGCCTCCTTTCCCCCTTTTGAGGAGATGGTGGTTCGGTCCAATGGCCGGAGGACGAGAGCTAACGCTGAACGATGACCGGAAACGGATCTTCAATCCCCTCGGCCCGGAAGCGCGTCCTCACCCGTTTGATGTATTCGTGGCGGACGCGGTATTGGTCGACGAACGAAGCGACGCGAAGGATGACGGTCGCCCCGACGTTGAAGTCACGAAGGTCGTTGAAGCGGACGAACGGCTCGAAGTCGGATACGCCGCCCGTCCCTTCTTCCCCCGAAGCCAGCCGGATGTAGTCGCCCCGCCGGATGTTCTTGGACATCAGGATGTTCAAGCCGGCGAAGAGGTTGGCCAGCGAGTCCTGTAAGGCCAGGGCGAAGGCCAGCCCGCCGATGCCGAGGGCGGTAATGATCGGGGCGATGGGGATGCCGACTTCGTCCAGGACGACGAGAAAGCCGACGATGCCGACGACGATCACCGCCAGGTTGCGGAAGATGGTCGAGGGGATGCCGGCAGCCTTGGTCAGGTAGAGCTCGGTCAGGCCGGAGGCGGCCCGGGCGACGAAGACCGTGACAGACAGGATGGCGGCCACAATGACGGCCCTTTCCAGGGGCAGGAAGATGGAAGCCGGAATGGCCGCGACCCGGATCGCGGCTGCGGTGCCGGCCAACGCCACCCAGATCATGACCACGCCTCGCAGGGATCGCACCAAGACATCGCTCCAGCCCGCGCCCCCGGCGAGGGAAATCCGAGGCAGACGGCGGCAGATCAGTTTCTGCAGGAGCAGCCCCAGCAGCAGCGATCCGGCAGCGAGGCTCAAGGTGAGGGCGTTGCGGAAAAACGAGGCGACGACGATGTCCAAGGTCATTGTGATGGGGAACTCCCGGCGGAGGCGATCGCCCCCGCCTTTTCAACCTTAACGGATGAAGGCGGAAATGTCCAGTCGTTTTTCCTCAGCCCAGCGGTCCGACGGCCTTCTCGACCTCGTCCAGAATCTCGCCCGTCTGGATCAGGGACTTCATCGCGTTGTGGTCGATATGAAGCGGCCGGTCGACGTCGAGGTGGGCGACATACCGGCGTACAACGGTGCGAGCCGTCTCGGTCCCCCGGCCGAAGGCGAAAGATCGAAAATCCATGGCCTGGGCGGCGGCCATCATCTCGATGCCCAGGACGCCGTAGGCGTTGTCGAGGATCTGGACGGTCTTGAGGGCCGTATTCATGCCCATCGAGACGAAGTCCTCCTGGTCGGCCGCGGCCGGGATGGACTGGATCGAGGCCGGGGCGGACAGGATGCGCTGCTCGACGATCAGGTGGTCGGCCGTGTACTGGCTCAGCATCAGCCCGGAGAACATGCCCGCCCCCTCGGTCAGAAAGGCCGGCAGGCCGGCGCTCAAGGCCGGGTTGGTCAGGCGGTTGAGCCGCCGCTCGGACAGGACGCAGACCATGGTCACGGCCGCCCCGATCATGTCCATCGGCAGGGCCACGGGCGAGCCCTGGAAGTTGGCCCCGGTCAGGGTCGTCTTGGACTCGGTCAGGAAGATGGGATTGTCGCCCACGGCGTTGAGCTCGATCTCGACCTGCTTGCGGGCGTAGGCCACGGCGTCGTGCGCGGTGCCGATGACCTGCGGGGTCGAGCGCATGGAGTAAGCGTCTTGGACTTTGGTCTTTATCTTGCCCGTGGCCAGGTCGCTTCCCTCGATGCACTTCATGATGGCCCGGGCCGAGCGCATGGCGCCGGCGAAGCCGCGCTCCTCATGGAGGCGGATGTCGTAGGGCTTGAGGTTGGCGACCAGGGCTTCGAGCGACATGGCGCAGGCGATCTCGGCCTGCTTCAGCCAGCGGTCGATGTCGTAGAGGCAGAGGGCGCTGATGGCGGTCAGGAGGTTCGAGCCGTTGATGGCGGCCAGCCCGTCGCGGGCTTGCAGGCCCGGGATCGGAATGCCGGCCCGCTCCATCGCGATCCGGCCGGGCAGGCGCTCGCCCCCGTAGAAGGCTTCGCCCTCGCCCATCAGCAGGAGGGCGATCTGGGCCATCGGGGCCAGGTCGCCGCAGGCGCCGACCGAGCCCTTGCGGCAGACGACGGGCGTCACCCCGGCGTTGAGCATGGCGGCGAACGTCAGCGGGATCTCGGGACGGCAGCCGGAGCGGCCCTTGGCGTGGACGTTGATCCGGCCGGCCATGGCCGCCCGGACGTGATCGATCGGGGCGGGCTTGCCGATGCCGGCGGCGTGGTTATAGATGAGATATTTCTGGAAATCCTTGACCTGCTCGTCCGTCAGCGCGACCTCGGAAAACTCGCCGATCCCGGTGTTGACGCCGTACATGATCTCGCGGGCCGCGATCTTCTCCTCGATCACCGCCCGGCAAGCCTTGATCCTGTCGAGAGCGGCGGGGGAGATCTCGACATTCTCGGCGCCGCGGGCGATAGCGGCGAGATTTTCCAGGGTCAGCGACCGTCCATCAAGCACGATGGCCATGGCCTTCCTCCTTTTCGCCCCAGACCATGATGGCGTAGCCGCGCTGGAAAAAGAGCAGGGTGTCCAGCCGCGAGGCCAGCCAGAGGACGGGGTAGATGATCTTGTAGATGCCGAAGGCTTTTTTCTGGGCCGCGAACTCGTCCGAGGTGGAGGGCCGGATGTGCCCGTCGCGGAGCTTAGCCTGGGGCTTCGGGGAGAGGAAATTCACGTAGAGGGCGTTGAGAATGAGCTCGAGGAGCTCGGTGAAGAAGCGCGAATAGGTCGTGTGCCCGGTGAGCCGCAGGCCCGCTTCGCGGAACATCCGACGCAGATTCGGCAGGCCGTAGCCTTCGCGTTTGTGGCCGTAGAACTCGAGCTTGAGGCCGACGGCGGGCCGGATCTTCTGAAGCAGGAAAAAACCGCCGTCGTGAGGAGTGATGAGCAGGAAACGGCCGCCGGGCTTGAGGACGCGCCGGACCTCGGCCAGCGTCTCCGCGTCGGCGTCGACGTGCTCCAGGTAGTCGAGGCAGACGACCTGGTCGAAGGCATCGTCGCGGAAGGGGAGGGCGGGGGAGCCCATTTGGACGAGGCCGTCGGGAAGAAGCACCCGGCTCGAGAGCAGGTTGGTCAGGTCCAGGTCGGTCGAGACCCACCGCCCGCCTTTTTGGCGCATGAAGTAGCTGAGGACGCCCTGGGCGCAGCCCAAGTCGAGAATACGCTCGCCGGGCCCGACGCGGAGGTGCTTGTCGATAAGCTCGAGCTTCTCTTTCTTCTTGAGCGAGCGCTTGACGATCTGAAGCTGCCAAGGAGTCTCGAGCATGCCGGGATTATAGCATCAAATAGGGGTACAGTTGCCTTTTGCGACTGTCCCGATAATGAGGGAACAGTCGCCATTCCCCTCGTCCCACGAGGCCGTCGCCGGAGGGAGCGCAGGACAGGCGAAAAAGGTAACTGTGCCCCTATTGTCAGTTGACTTTAAGACGAAGGATCGGCAAAAATGACTTAAGGAAGAGACATGCGCTACAAGCTCATCATCGTCGGCGGCCTGGAGACCAACTGCTACCTGGTGTACTGCCCCGGCTCGAAGGAGTGCGCCGTCATCGACCCCGGGGCGGAAGCCGGGAAGATTGTTCCGGTCATCGCCGAGGAGGAGCTGCGGCCGATCCTGCTCATCAACACCCACGGCCACATCGACCATATCGGGGCCAACCGCGACATCAAGGACAAGTACGGCGTTCCGCTGCTCATCCACGCGGGCGACAAGGATCTCCTGGGCAAGATGCAGAACCTCGAGCTGAGCCTCTTCCTGGGCTCCCAGGACTCGCCGCCGGCCGACCGCATCCTGGCCGACGGCGACGAGATCAAAATCGGTCGCGGCAAGCTGCGCGTTCTCCACACGCCCGGCCATACCCCGGGCGGCATCTGCCTTCTCGGCGCCGGCTTCCTTCTGTCCGGCGACACCCTGTTCTTTGAAGGCGTCGGGCGGACCGACCTGCCCGGCGGCAACCAGAAGCAGATCGAAGCCAGCATCCGGGACAAGCTCATGACTCTGCCCGACGACATCGTCGTCCTGCCCGGGCACGGGCCTCTGACCACGATCGGCCAGGAGCGCCCTGCCAACAGCTTGTCCGTATGACCGCCCTTCGCGGTTTGGACGATCCCGTTTCGCTCCTGGCGGACTTTCAGTCCTTTCTGAGCATCGAGCGCGGCCTGGCCCTCAACACCCAGCGCGCCTATGCCCGCGACCTGGACAAGCTTTTCGCCCACCTGGATAAGTCCAAGACCGGCTGGGACAGGGCGGGGGAGGCCGACCTCGTCCGGCTCATCCACGCCGAAAGCCGGGCCGGACTGTCGCCGCGCTCGCTGGCGCGGCTCATTTCGGCCCTCAAGGCCTTCTATCGCTGGGCCGTGCTGGAAGGGAGGATCGAAAAAAGCCCGGCCCTCAACCTGACTTCGCCCAAAGCCTGGATGTCCCTGCCCAAATTCCTGCCGGTCCGGGACGTCACCACGCTGCTCGACCAGCCCGATCTCTCGGATTCGCATGGGATCCGCGACAAGGCCATGCTCGAGGTCATGTACGCGTCCGGCCTGCGCGTCTCGGAGCTCGTCGGCCTGCGAATTCAGGACGTCCGGCTTCGGGACGGATTCCTGCTCTGCCGCGGCAAGGGGGGCAAGGAGCGGATCGTGCCGCTGGGCAAATCCGCCATCGGCGCGGTCGAGCGCTATCTCCTGGCCTCCCGGCCGCGTCTGGCCGAGGGATCCGGAGGCGGCGAGACGCTCTTCCTGACCCGGCGCGGATCGGCTTTCACCCGGCAGGGATTCTGGAAAATGCTCAAGGGCTACGCGGCGAAGGCCAAGCTGACGAACAAGGTCCATCCTCACGTCCTGCGGCACTCCTTCGCCACCCATTTGTTGGAGCGCGGGGCGGACCTGCGCTCGGTCCAAATGATGCTCGGCCACAGCCAGATCACCACGACCCAGATCTACACCCACGTCAGCCGCGAGCGCCTGCGCAAAGTTTACGATAAGTTCCACCCCCGGGCTTGAAACCCGCAGACCCCGGAGAGGGGCGAACCGCCCTATTCTTCGTGCGGGGTGATGGAGACCGTAACGATCGCATCATGCGATTGGGTCGCCAAAAGGTTCCTCCCCTGATGGGGCAGCCAGCCGCGGTAGTTCCATGACCAGGGGAACTTGCGGACCTCCGGGCCCTTGAGAAGGGCCGCCAGCGGAATGGATATCAGGTTCGAGCCGCCGTGGACGTTGCGGTCGTAGGCTCGGCCCGGTGCCCCGGCCCCATTCCCGGTTGAAGACGGCAGGATCAGGGGAGAATCGGCCTCGGAAAGAGCCAAGGGGATTTTAAATCCCAAGACGGCGAAATCGAAGCGGATGCTGTCGCCTTCCTGGATGACGTAGTTGACGCGGAGCTCCGGATGGGCGGGGAAGTCGCCGGTCTTTAAAAGCTCCAGAGCCTCGCCGCGGGAGGATCGCTCCTCCGCTTCCCATTTTTCCAGGTTGTATTCCTTGTGCAGCAGGAGAAAGTCCTCGTCGTCCCGCTCCATCAGGCCCAGCCAATGAATCCGCAGGGCGAAGCTGCCTTCATGGCGCTCGCCCCCGTCTTCCAGGCCGTAGCGGCCTTCCGCCTCAACGATGATCTGGATGTCCCATTTGCCGGGCAGCCGCCCGGCCGGGAGCAGCGCGGCAGACAGCCCCAGGGCGATTATGGTCCGGATAAAGAGCCTTCGGCGGGAGCGCTGCATGCCTCCATTCTACCCTTTTTAGAAGGCCTTGACAGATCGAAACAAAGGGAGTAGTAATTTTAAACAAGGGTTTGGAAATAGAAAGGGGGAAAAATGAAAAAGGGTTGTCGTTTGGCGCTGTTGTCGGTTCTTTTCCTCGGCTCGGCCGTCAGTTCTTTAACCGCGGCCGACAAGGAGTGGAAGCCTTTTAAGCTCGGCCTCGGGCCGTCCACCCCTCTCGCGGCGGGAAATCCATGGCGTGCTCCGAAGCTGCAAATCGCCTTGTTCAGCGGTTTCGCAAGCGGTTGGGGACCGCAGACGGCGGAAGCCATGGCGCCTGATCTTCTGACGGCCGATGCCTCGCCGTGGTACGGTACGGGCTATGATCATTTTAATTGGTCCTCACCGAGGCCGCTGGACCTTTCGGGCGACATGACTTTACCGGGACTGAAGAAAGACAGCGGCGTTCTGGCCGGGATCCAGGTGGGATATAGCCTGAACCCGAGGTTCCAATTGGAAGGCTACTTCGGTCTTGGCTTCTCCGGATATTCGATCGATCAAGCGATTTGGGATGATTTCTCCGTGTCCGGATCGGCTGCGGTTGCCCGGTTGCAGGCCAGCGGGCGGGATCCTTCTTTCACCGATGCTTCCGTACAATCCGCCGGCAAGACGATCTTGGGCGGACTGAATTTTAATATTTTCTTCATCCCGAAAGGGAAGATCATTCCCTATGCCACCGTTGGCCTGGGCATCCTCACCGTCACGAATACGCCCACAATCTCCTGGTCGTTGACCCAGGGCACCTCATCCACGGCCACATATACGATGGATGTCACCTACGATACCAAGGCTGCGTTTTTGTTCGACACCGGGGTCGGAGTCAAAATCTATTTGGCTTCCAACTATGGCATCAAGGTTGAAGCGCGGGGCAATCTGGCCATGACCTCGGCCGACAAGATCGTGGATACAGGCTTCTCCCGAACGTCCTCCACGTGGGCGGAGTTTGATCCCTACAACGCGGTCGCTCTGACCGAAAAAGGGACGCCGTTCTTCTTCTCGACGACGGTCGGCTTTTTTTACGGTTTCTGAAGCCCCGGCAGGGCCGGCGAAGTCCGACGTTTGGGGCCGCCGGCCCTTGTGACTCCGCATATTTCGTCTTATTCGCCCGGGGGGCGGTTTGAATAATTGTTCTTTTTTCCGCTCCCGCACGAACGCTTGACAGGGCCGGCCGGGCGGCGTATCCTGTCTAAGTTTACTCGCCAGTTTAATTGATAAACTACCAAGTTCAGTTCAAAGGAAATGGATTTTTCCGCCATGAATAAGACCGATCGACGCGACGACCGCGAGCGCAAGCGGCGCCTGGAGAACAGGGAGGCCATCCTGCACGCGGCCGAGGCCGTCATCATGAAAAACGGCTTTTCGGCCACCTCCATGGACGACGTAGCGGCCGAAGCCGCCTTTTCCAAGGCCACGCTCTACCGGTATTTTAAAAGCAAGTCCGAGCTGATGCTGGACATCATGGTCCATTTCCTGGACGACCTCGAGCTGCGCCTCAAGGAAATCCGTTCGGCCGCCGACCGCTCCGTCCGGGAGCGGCTCCAGGATTCGGTCGCCTACATCCTGGAGTACATGGGGGACAAGGAATGCCTGTCCCGGGTCTTTCTGGCCGATCCCGGCTTTCACAAGTTCGTGCCCCTGTTTTTCGACCAGGTCGACCCGTCCTCTCCGGTCCCCGACTGCGGCTTCATCGAGCGCATCCGGACCCACGGCGACTCCATCACCAAGGGCTGGGAGGATCTTCTCGCCGAAGGCGTCGCCGGCGGCGAATTCCGTCCACTCGACGTCCGGGCCGCCGCGCTCTATGTCGCCGCAGTCATCGAGGGAGTGTTCGCCGAGCGATTCTGGTCGTCCGATAAACCCGGCCTCGAAAACGACGTATCACAGATAACGGACTTTCTTTGCCAGGGATTCATGGCCCGGTCCGCCGGGCGAGGAGATGAACGATGAAACGAGCCGTTGCTCTAATCGGCTGTCTGGCCGCTCTGGCCGCAGCCTTCCCCGTCCTGGCCGCCACCCCCCCGGCCCAGGCGCAAGAGACGCTGACGCTGACCCTTGAGGACAGCATCCGACTGGCCCTGCGGCAGAACCCGTTTTACCTGGCCGAGAAGGCCAAGGAGGACGGGGCTTCGGCGGTCGTCCGGGAAGCCGTTTCCGGCTTCTTCCCGAGCGTCAACGCCCAGGGCTCGAACATCCTGGACAAGAAGGTTTTCACCGTCGAGTTCCCGGCTTTTTACGAAGGCGGGTCGCCGACCAAGGTCAAGATGGACTTCACCCGGGCTTACACGCTGACCATGAACTTCAGCCTGCCCCTTTTTACCGGAGGACGTCTGGTCTCGGGCTTGAAGCAAGCCAATTTGAATCTGCAGTCGACTCGGGAAGGCATCCGCCGGACGCAGCAGGATACGGTCTGCAACGTCAAGAAGGCCTTTTACGGCGTCCTGCTGGCGCGGGCCTTCGTGGACGTCACTTCGGAAGCCGTCGACCTGGCCGAGAAGCACGTCAAGAACGTCCGCAACCTCTACGAGGCCGGGATGTCCACCCGGTTCGACTTGCTGCGGTCCGAGGTGCAGGCGGCCAATCTCAAGCCCCAGCTCATTCGGGCCCGCAACGGGCTGCGCTCGGCCGAACTGGGTCTCAAGACCCTGCTCGGCTTGGACCTGGTCCGGCCCATCGAGGTCAAGGGCGACCTGAACGTCCGGGCCGTGGACGTGAACACGGACGAAAACATCGCCAAGGCCCTGGCCCAACGGCCCGAGATAAACCAGATCCGCTATCAGAAGCTCATGGCGGGCGAAATGATCAAAATGGCCCGGGCCTCCTACCTGCCGACCGTGGCCATCGGCGGGGCGTATAACATCTGGGGCGACAAACTCAAGCTCGGCCGCGACATCTGGGAGAACTATTATCAGATCAACCTGGTCTTGAGCTTTCCCATCTTCAACGGGTTCGTCAACAGCGCCAAGATGGGCCAGTCCAAGGCCGCCCTCAAGCAGATCGACTACAGCCAGCAGGGCTTGGCCGCAACCGTCAAGTTCGAGGTCCAGACGGCCGTCCTCGGCCTGCAGCAGGCCCGCGAATCCCTGCTGTCGCAGGAAAAGAACGTGGAGCAGGCCGTGGAAGCCGTCCGGATCGCGGAGCTCAACTTCACCGAGGGCCTGGTCACCAACCTGGACGTCAGTTCCGTCCAGGTCGCCTTGAGCGAGGCCCGGACCAACTACACCCAGGCCCTCTACGATTACGCCATCGCCTTGGCCGAACTGGAGAAGGCCGTCGGCCTGAACCAGGATACCTACGAAAAGAGTCTCTGATGAATATGAACAGGAAACGGAGTCACGCCATGAAGTCCCTTCGCCCCGCCGTCCTCGTCCTCCTCGTTTTCGCCGCCGCGGCGCTGCCGGCCTGCAAGCCGTCCGCCAAGACCGCGGACGCCCAGGCGGCCGCCGCGCCTTCGGCCACAGCGGTTTCCGCGGTTGCCGCGAGCCGCCAGACGGTTTCCGAAAAACTGACCTACACCGGGACGCTGGAAGCCTGGCGCGAGATCAGCATCGCCCCCGAATCGGGCGGCAAGATCGCCCGCATCCTGGTCGAGGAAGGCCAGCGGGTGGCCGCCGGACAGCTCCTGGCCGAGCTCGACACCGAGACCGTCCGCCTCCAATTGGCCCAGGCCGAGGCCGGGCAGGCGGTCGCCCAAGCCAACCTGCAGAATGCCGTTCGGACCAAGGAGCGGATGGACCGGCTGATGGCTCAGAAGGCCGTCTCCGACCAGCAGTACGATCAGGCCAAGCTGGGCTTCGACGCCGCCCAGGCCCAGGCCGCTCAGGCCGCCGCCGGCGTCAACATGGCCCGCCATGTTCTGGAAACCGCGGCCATGAAAGCGCCGTGGGCCGGACTGGTGGCCTCGAAAAACGCCCAGGTCGGCGACGTTATAAACCCGATGATGGGCGGCTACGGCGCGGCGGCCGGGGTCGTGACCCTGGTCGACGACTCCCGGATCAAGGTCGTCGTCGAGGTCACCCCGAGCGACATAGGCCGTCTGCAGAAGGGCCGCCCCGCCGTCCTGCGGGTGAGCAACGGCGAGACCGCCGAGTACGCCGGAACGATCTCGGTCGTCAACGTGAGCGCCGACCCGCTGTCCAAGAAGTTTCGGGTCGAGGTCAACGTGCCGAACATCGGCTGGAAGCTCCGGCCGGGCGTTTTCGGCACGGTCCTCTTCGACGTCCAGTCGCACCAGAACGCCCTGGCCGTGCCGCAGAAGGCGATCCTGGAAAACACGTACGTCTTCCTGGCCGAGAACGGCAAGGCCGTCAAGCGGCCCGTCACTCTGGGCCTCAAGAACACGACCATGATCGAGGTGCTGGACGGGCTCAAGGAAGGCGACCTGGTCATCGTCGAGGGGGCCTTCGGGTTGATCGAAGGCTCGCCCGTCGAAATCAAGAAGTGAGCCGGCCATGAAGCTCCCGGAATTCTCCGTCAACCGGCGCGTCACGACGGCCATGCTGGCCATGATCATCGTCGTCGTGGGCGCCATCTCCTTCTCCCGGCTGGGGCTGGACTTGTTCCCCGACCTGGAGTACCCCACGGTCTCCGTCATCACCAGCTACCGGGGCGCGTCCCCGGAGGACATTGAAAACAGCATCACCCGGCCGTTGGAGCAGGTCGTCTCCTCGGTCAATCGGGTCAAGAAGCTGGCCTCCACGACTACGGAGGGGACTTCGCTCATCCAGGTCGAATTCGAGTGGGGCACCAGTCTCGACTTTGCCGCCCAGGACCTGCGTGACCAGATCGGGCTGTACAAGAACTACCTGCCGGCGGGGGTCGACGATCCCCTGGTGGTCAAGTTCAACATGGGCCAGATGCCGGTCATTTTTTGGGGCATCACCGGGAACCGCCCGACGGCCGAGTTGAAGGACCTGATCGATGACGAGGTCGCCCGCCGCCTGGAGCGGATCGACGGCGTGGCCTCCGCCCAGACCGCTTCCATGGACACCCGCGAGATTCTGGTCGACGTCGATAAGCGGGCCCTGCAGACGCTGAACCTGTCTCTCAACCAGATTTTGGGCGCCCTGGCCCTGGACAACGCCAATATGCCCGCCGGCCATCTGGTCGAGCGGCATACCGACTACCTGGTCCGGACCCTGGGCGAGTTCAAATCCCTCGACGACATCCGGGCCACTGTGATCGGGGCTACCGCCAAGGGCAGCCCCATCTATATCAGGGACGTGGCCGAGGTCCGCGACACCCTCAAGGAGACCCGCTATGTCGGCCGTATCGCCGGCCAGAACGGCGTCTTCCTCTTCGTCTCCAAGCGGTCCGGGGCCAACACGGCCATAGTCGGGGCGGCCGTCAAGAAGGCCATCGAGCCGCTTGTTAAGTCCCTCCCACCCGATGTCCAGTTCCATACGATTATGGACCAGGCCGATATGATCAATAACGTGACCAAGAACACGGGCCGCACCGCCTGGCAGGGCGCCCTGCTGGCCGTGGTCATGATCTTCCTCTTCCTCTGGAACTGGAGGCCGACCTTGATCATCGGCATCTCCATTCCCATGTCCATCATCGCCACCTTTATCGGCCTCTATTTCGCCGGCTTTACCCTGAACCTGATGACCTTGGGAGGCCTGGCCTTGGGCATTGGCATGCTGGTGGACAACTCCATCGTGGTCATCGAGAACATGTTCCGCCACGTCCAGATGGGCAAGGATTCCAAGGAGGCGGCCAAGCTCGGCGCCTCCGAGGTCGGCATGGCCATCACCGCCTCGACTCTGACCACCATCGTCGTCTTCCTGCCCCTGGCTTTCGCCCAGGGCATCACCGGCAAGCTGACCACGGGCCTGGCCTTGGCCGTCGTTTTCTCCCTGGTCTCCTCGCTTTTCGTCGCCCTGACCATCGTGCCCATGCTGGGCTCGGTCCTGTTCCGGCACAAGAAGGACGATGCCAAGACCATCCGCAAGACGATCGGACGAGACTTCAGCCGCCCCCAGGCCGTATACCGCAAGGGGCTGAACTGGGCCTTGCACCATCGTAAGGTCGTGGTCTTCGGGACCCTGGGCCTCTTCATCGCCTCGGCCGCCCTGATCCCCGTCCTGGGCACCGAGTTCATGCCCACTATGGACATGGACATGTTGATCTTCAAGGTCAGCGCTCCCGTCGGGACGGCCTTGGCGGAGACCGATCGCTTTGGGACGATGATCGAAAAGGTCATCGCCGCCCAGCCCGAGGTCAAGATCATCAGCTACCAAGCCGGCAGCTCGGCCGAGGACAACCCCTCGGACTCGGGCTTCGGGAGCGCTCCCACCGGCCCGCACGAGGCCCAGTTTTTCATCGGGCTGAAACCGATCGGGGAGCGCACGGCCACCAACCTCGAGATCCAAGAACGCATCCGCAAGCTTCTGCCCAGGTTCGAGAACGTCAAGGTCGAGGCCGTGGACATGACCGGAACCTTTATGGGCGGAGCCACCTCCCCCGTCGAGATCAAGATCTTCGGCCAGGAGCTGGCCGACCTGCGCCGCTACGCCGACGACGTCGTTTCGCGGATCAAGGACGTGCCCGGCATCCGGGATGTGACCCATACCCTGGCCCAGGCCAAGCCCGAGTATCACATCAAGATCGACCGCGACCGGGCGGCCCGCTTCGGCCTGACCGTCAACCAGGTCGAGTCCGCCGTCCAGATGGCCACGCTGGGCCAGGTCGCCACCCGCTACCGCGAAGCCGGCGAGGAGATCGACGTCCGGATCCGCTTCAAGAACGAGTTCCGCGACTCCATCCAGGCCGTGGCCGCCATACCCGTCCTGGCCCCCACGGGCTCGTCCATCACCCTGGATCAGGTGGCCACGGTCGAATTGGGTCAGGGGCCGATCCAGATCGCCCGCGAGAACCAGGCCCGCCGCGTCTCGATCACGGCCAACATTTCCGGCCGCGACCTGGGCGGTGTCGTCCGTGACGTCAAGACCCGCATCGTCCCCGTCGAGAAGGGGCTGCCGGCCGGCTACTTCCTCGAGATCGGCGGCTCCTACGAGCAGATGAACGATGCCTTCGTCACCCTGGCCGGCGTCTTCGCTCTGGCCGTCCTGCTCATCTACATGGTCATGGCTTCGCAGTTCGAGTCCCTCAAGCACCCCTTCATCATCCTGTTCACCATCCCCTTGTGCCTGATCGGGATCGTGATCGGGCTGCTCATCGCCGGCCGGCCGGTGAGCCTGCCGGTCCTGATCGGGATGATCATCCTGGCCGGTGTAGCGGTCAACAACGCCATCGTCATGATAGACTACACCAACCAGCTCTGGCGGGGCGGGATGGACAAGAAGAAGGCCATCTTGGAAGGCGCCGTGACCCGGCTGCGGCCCGTCCTTCTGACGGCCTTGACGACCATTCTGGGGACGTTCCCCATGGCCATCACCCGGGCTTCGGGCTCCGGGATGCTCAACCCCCTGGGCGTCACCCTGCTCGGCGGATTGACCGCGACAACCCTGCTGACGCTCTTCGTCATCCCGGTCATCTACAGCCTGTTCGAAAAGGCCCGCTTCCGGGAGAAGAAGATTAAAGCTACGACTTGAACCGGAGCAGGGCCCCGATCTGGCCGTAGTGGTCCAGCCGCGAGGGCGGCTGGACATGCCGGATCTGGGCGTCCCGCCGCATGGCGGCCTCGATGGCCTCGTCCACGACGTCGAGCACGGGGTCGGTCTTGCGGTCGCAGGACGGGCACTTGATCTCATCCTCGGTGTAGAGCAGGTCGCAGTGGACACAGTGGCGACCGGGGGCCGAGAAATACTTCGTCACGATCAGGGTCTGGATTTCGCCCATGGACAGCGCCTTGAGGCTGTCCTTGAGGCCGGAGCAGGCCCGGCCGCCCTTCTCCAACTCGGCCGCGAAGCGCTTGACCACGGCCTCCTCATCGGCCTTCTTGATGGCTCTTTCGAGGGCCTGCGTCTCTTTGAGGACGACGTCGGGGGCATCAGCCGGCTTGGCCCGCAGCCAGCCCCGCAACCGCTCCCGGACGTAGGGGTGAAGATGCGGCTCGATCTCGGAGGCCAGGTTGTCCGGGCAGCCCAGGACGAAGCCCTGAAACCCGTTCTTCTTGAAGATCTCGAACGTCTTTTGCGCCGCCTTCTTGTAGTGCTCCTGCAGGGCCGCCTCGACGTGCCGCTCGATCCGGCGGGCCTCCTCGCGCTCCCCGCCGCCCTTGACCATCTTGGGCATGGCGCTCTTCATCTCGTCGATAAGAGTGATCTCTCCCATGGCCACGGCGTACCATTTGGCCTCGCGGCGGTCGATGAGAAAAGCGACCAGGCGCCGGTATTCGTCCAGGATCTGGGTCAGCGGCAGGACGTAGGGATTGCGGTCGAAGACGATTCGGTTGCGGGGCGCCTCGGGCAGGGACAGGATCTCGAGATAGTTTTCCCCGCTGCAAGAATAGACGGCCAGGCCGGCGCCGTTCGATCCGGCCTCCTTGACCAAGAGCTCCTGGACCTTGTCCAGGTCCGCGGACAGCCGCTGCTTCTTTTCCTTGGCGGCGTCCAGGGCCTCCAGCCGGGCCCGGGCGTCGGCCAGCAGGCTCTTGGCCGAGACGAGAATCTCCTTCTTGCTCATGCGGCGTTTGTCGGTATCCAGAAAGAACGAAAGGGTGAGAAATTTCTCGCTGCGGAAACGGGAGAGCGATTCGACTTGAGAGCGGTTGGAAAATTTCATACGGCCTCCTGCGATGGGATCGGCTCCGCCGCCGCGGAGCGGGAGAATGGGCGGAATGGGGCGGACAAAGCCCGTCCGCCGTAGGTTCGGGATATAACAGTCGCCCCTTCTGCGATTGCGCCTGCGACACGTTCCCGCGATAAGGAGACGGTCATGCAGGATAAACATACGGGCGCGGGGCGGCTTTGTCAAGCCGGTTTTCCTCGCGGCGACCGGCGAAGCGCCGTCGCGACGAGGACGGCGATGCGACCGCCTCGCGGCGACCGGCGAAGCGCCGGTCCGGTATCAGCCCTTGGGCATGGCCATGGTCACGAAGACCATGACGAAGATGGCCACGGTCTCGATGATGCCGATGGCCATAAGGTAGTTGGCGAAGCCTTTGCCCGTCTCGCCCAGGGCGTCGGAGGCCTTGGCCCCGATCTTGCCTTGAATCCAGGCCGAGAGTCCGATGGCGATTCCGGCCAGGGTCCCGAGCAGCAGAGGGCCTAATCCCGCGTCCGCGGGCCAGGCCGCCTTTAGGATGGCGTCCCGCACCAGGAAGCCGTAGAACGTCTGAGACAGCGGCGCCCCGACGAAGGCAACCATGATGAAGGGGGCGGCTTTGTTCAGGCTGAACGCCTTTTTCCAGGCGCCGACGGCGGCCATCCCGGCCGCGCCGATGCCGAGGGCCGAGCCGATGGCCGAAAAGACCAGAGAGCTGTTCAAATCGCCGAGTCCGGGAGTCATGGATTTTCCTTTCGAAGCGGATTTAGTCCTCGCCCTTCCGTCGCGCCGTCGCGGAAGGGCTCGTAGCGCAGGCCCGTCCATTGCTGGCCGAGATGGCTGGAGAACTCGAGCATGTTGAGACGGACGCCGTGGACCAGAACGGACATTCCCCCGAGGACAATGTTGAGGGAGTGTCCGAAGAGAAGGATAACGGCTGCCAAGACGCCCTGTCCGAACGAGCGGACGCCGGAACCGACGGCCATAGCGTTGAAGCTGGAGGCCACCGTCAGCGAAGCGAACCCGACGGCGAAAAGCCGCAGGTAGGACATCAGGTCGGAGAAGGTGCCGATGACGCTTAGCGGCAAGCCGATCAGGGTGGTCAGGATCCCTTTGAATACTCGCTTCTGGAAATTGGAGAAGACGAGAGCGAGAAGGATTCCGCCGCCGAGGAGCGGCCCGAACACCCCGGGCAGGGGGCGGCCGGAGACAAGATTCCCGACCAGGAAGAAGACCGCCCAGACGATGGCCATCCAGCCGACCTGGCCGAGCAGCCGCGGCGAGGGCCACAGCCGGATGATGTTGAGGAGATGGGCCAGGCTTAAATGGGCCAACCCGATGATGAAGCAAAAGAACATCATGAACGACGAGTTGCCTTCGACGAAGCCGTCCAGGCGCGGGATGACGAGGCTGCGGAGAATCGGAAGGCGGGCGACGGCCGGCGAGCCGAAATACACGCCGCTCAATACGCCCCAGATGATCGTGGCCAGGCTGAACAGGATCATCAACCGGAAAATCTCCGGCGCCGATCCGGGCTTGGACCGACGGCGGGCCCACAGGGTTGCGCCCAGGAAGATCAGGCCGTAGCCGGCGTCGCCGATCAAGAGGGCGAAGAAGAGGCTCAGAAAGCCCAGGAACCAAAAGCTGACGTCGGCTTCCGCGTAACCGGGCAGGGTTCCCATAAACTTAAACAGAGGCTGAATGGCCCTCACCCAGCCCGGATTTCGGATCAAGGTGGGAACCTCAGCCGGGTCGTCGGGATCGGCGGCTAAATAGCCCCAGCTCTGGGCCTCGGCCAAAGCCATGACTCCGTCGGCGGCTTCGGCCGGGCAGAAGCCTTCCAGGTAAGAAACGGCTTCTTCGCGCCCCAAGCCCGCTCGGACGCGGGCGAACTCCATGCTTCGCTGGAGGCGCTTTTCATAAACCCGAACCGCGTCCCGCCGGGCGGTCAGGGCCGACCATTCGATCTCGCTGTCCGCCCAAGTCGCTTGAAGAGACGCGATTTCCGCCTCCAGGTCGGCGACCTCGATACCGGGGATGGACTCTTCCTTCAGATCCAGTCCGGATTCTTGTCCTTGGGTCAGCCAGGCCAGCCGGATCAGGCCTTTGTCCCGGCCGGCGATGACGGCCGTCCCTCCGGCGGGAAGATTTTTAAGGGCTGACTTGTCGGCGGCATAGAGACGAACCATCAGCCCCGTTTCCGCCAAGCGGTCGACCGAGGCCCGGGAGGGATCGCCCCAGGCCCGAAACCAAGCCCGCCTCTCTTCCGCTTCCTGCAAGCGGCTCCGGGTTTCCTCCCGGCGCGCGTCGACGGCGAGAATGGCGTCGACGGCGTTCCGGCCGTCCTCGGCCGTTGCCTTTGCGGCCGAGGACCCGTCCGAATGGCCTTTCGCGGCCGTCGGGCCGAGAAGAAACAAGGCTTTTTCCACCCGCGCGGTCTGCTCGGCCAAGCCGGCCACTTCGGCCGAGTCCGGTTCTTGAACGGGCTTGACGTGAACGACTCCCAAACGGCGAAGATGGCGGAGGGCCTCGTCCATCCCGCCCCGGACGGCGAGTATCGTCACCCGCTTCATCGGAACGATCATGCCGGGCTCCCGGCCGCTTCAGCGGCCCGCTTGCGCTCGATCTTGGACTTGGCGATCTTGCCCCGGACGACCTCGGCCGTGCGCAGGTCGCCCAGGAAGATCTGGATGATCCGGATGGCTTCCCGGGCCTCGGGAATCTTTACTTCCTCGAACAGCTTGATCCGTTGGATCGTCGTCCGCAGTTCCCGACGGAGGATGGCTTGCTGCTCCAGGGCCACTCCGATCGCAATCCGGTCCAGAGCTTCCTCCTTCAAAACGGGCAGGGCCCGGTCGACCCAAAGCGGGGTGTCGAATACATCGTATCGGGAGTTCTCAAATTCGATGTTTTCGAGCACGGGAATGGTGATGCCGGCAATATTCCCGGATGCCGTCCGGACGTGGCGGATCCTAACCCAGTCGACGATCGCCGTTTCTTCGGCCAGGACGGCTACCCAGGGCCGGATCGATTCCTCCCGCGCATCGCTTTCCCGCTCGAGCCGGTCGATGCGGGCCTGAACGCGCCGGATTTCGCCCAGGAGCTGCAACTTTTTGAGCTCCAGGGTCGGCAGAAAGCGGAGGTAGCGCTTGAGGTCGTCCTTCTGGCGTTTCAGTCCGCTTTTAGTCAACTGGGTCTTGGCCATCGTTCGCCGCTACTTCGTCCCCAGGGGCCAAAACTCCTCGATCAGTTCGGACCGCAGGCCCGTCTCTTCGGGCTTGAAGCAGTCGGCTAGGATCGCCCAGCCGAGGTCGAGGGCCTTTTCCAGGGGGATGTTGACGGAGAGATCCATCATGCCCGCCTCGAAACGGCGGCCGTATTTGAGAAGCTTCTCGTCCCAGGGGCTCATTCGGAAGCCCATGGCCCGCTTTTCCTCGGATTCGCGCGATTGGGCGTACAGACGGATCATGCCGTCCATGATGGCCCGGTGATCCTTGCGGGTTTTGCCGTTGACCAGCTGTTTCAGCCGGCTCAAACTTCCAAAGGGCTCGATCCGGCCGTGCCGGAGGTAGAGCTGGCCTTCGGTGATGTACCCCGTGTTGTCGGGAACCGGGTGGGTGACGTCGTCGCCCGGCATGGTGGTGGCGGCCAGGATGGTGATCGAGCCCGCGTCTTCGAAGTCCACCGCCTTCTCATAGCGGGCGGCCAGTTGGCTGTAGAGATCTCCGGGGTAGCCGCGGTTGGAGGGGACCTGCTCCATGGTGATGGCGATCTCCTTCAGGGCGTCGGCGAAGTTGGTCATGTCCGTCAACAGAACCAGGACGTTCTTGCCGTCCAGGGCGAAGCGCTCGGCCACGGCCAGACACAGATCGGGCACCATGAGGCCCTCGACGACGGGATCGGCCGCGGTGTGGACGAACAGGATGGAGCGGGCCAGCGCGCCGCCCTCCTCCAGGGCCAGGCGGAATTTCATATACTCGTCGAACTTCAGGCCGATGCCGCCGAGCATGATGATGTCGACCTCGGCCTGCAGAGCGATGCGGGCCAGGAGGGCGTTGTACGGCTCGCCCGAGACCGAGAAGACGGGCAGCTTCTGCGAGGCCACCAGGGAGTTGAAGACGTCTATCATCGGGATGTTGGTCCGGATCATCCGACGGGGGATGATCCGCTTGGCCGGGTTGACCGGCGGCCCGGCGACCGGAATGAGGTGTTCGGTCAGGTCGGGTCCGTTGTCGCGCGGCCGGCCATTGCCCGAAAAGACCCGGCCGAGCATGTCGGTCGAGAAGGCGGCTTGCATGGGATGGCCGAGAAACTCGACCTCGTCTCGGGTGGAGACGCCGCGGCTGCCGGCGAAGACCTGGAGCGAGACGATGTCGCCGTCGAGCTTGATGACCTGGGCCAGGGAGCTGCCCCGCCGTGAGGAGACCGTGGCCAGCTCCTCGTAGGCCACGTCCTCGGCCTTGACGGTAATCACGTTGCCCGTGACGCTCAAGACTTTGTTGTGGATCTTACGCATGGCAGACGGCTCCCTCCAGCAGGACGGCGACGGCCCGCTCATTCTCGGTGAAGGCCGGGGTGTCCGTCTTCAGGGCGTTCCCATCGAGGAATAGGCGGCGAAGGTCGTGGAAGAAGCCGCGGGCCTTTTCCTTGTCCTCGAAGTCGAACCGAGATCCCAGGATGCCGTCGATTCTCTCGGCCGTCCGCTGCTGCCGTTCCGGCGGAGTCGCGGCATCCACGGGATCGAAGGCGTTCTGCTGGAGATAGACGGAGTCCAGGAACTCGGACTTCAGATAGACGACGAAGTCATTGAGCGAGGTGCCTTCCTCGCCCACGACCATCATCATCTGGTGGATCTCGGCCCCCTTGGCCAGCACGGCCCGGGCCCGGTGCACGATGCTCTCGGAGACCGTGCCCGCGTACTTGGACCAGCTGTCCAGGGGATGGATGGCGGGGTAGCGGCGGGCGTCGGATCGCTCGCGGGACAGGCCGTGGAAGGCGCCGACGACCTTGAGGGTGGCTTGGGTGACGGGCTCCTCGAAGTTGCCCCCGGCCGGGCTGACCGTCCCGCCGATGGTTAAGCTGCCTCGGCCGCCGGATTCCAGTTCCACCAGGCCGGCACGCTCATAGAATTCCGCGATCCTTGATTCAAGGTAGGCGGGGAAGGCTTCCTCGCCCGGGATCTCTTCCAGGCGGCCCGAGACCTCGCGCATGGCCTGAGCCCAGCGCGAAGTCGAGTCGGCCAGCAGGAGGACATCCAGTCCCTGCTGGCGGTAGTATTCGCCTAGGGTCGCCGCCGTATAGACCGAGGCCTCGCGGGCGGCGACCGGCATGGACGAGGTATTGGCGATAATGATGGTCCGCTCCATCAGCGAGCGGCCGGTGCGGGGATCAGTCAGCGTGGGAAACTCCCGCATCGTCTCGACGATCTCCCCGGCCCGCTCGCCGCAGGCCGCGATGATGACGATGTCGACATCGGCGTTGCGGCTGGTGATCTGCTGCAAAACGGTCTTGCCCGCTCCGAAGGGACCGGGGATGCAGTAGGTCCCGCCCTTGGCTACCGGGAAGAAGGTGTCGATGATCCGGACCTTGGTCGTCAGAGGGTCGACCGGGAGAAATTTCTCGCGATAGGCTCGGATCGGTATTTTAATCGGCCAGTCGAAGGCCAACCGGCACTCGCGCAGTTCTCCGCGGCTGTCGCGAAGGCCCGCCGCCGTATCTTGAATCCGGGCCGGTCCGGCCGGCCGGACGCTTTCCACCGTGTATTCGCCCGACCAGTCGAAAGGGACGAGGATGTGGTGACGGAATTGAGTTTCCGGGACGGATCCCAGGAAGGCGCCCGCCCGAACGATGTCGCCGGGCTTAACTAGAGGCTTGAAGTCCCAAGTCCGCTCGGGATCGAGCGCGTCCAGGGAAACGCCCCGGGGGAGAAAATATCCGTAGCGCTCGGCGATCCTAGGCAGGGGATTCTGCAGGCCGTCGTAGATTTGGCCGAGTAGGCCCGGGCCGAGGCGGACGGACAGGAGCTCGCCGGTGAACTCGATCGGGTCGCCCACCCGGAGCCCCTTGGCGCTTTCGAAGATCTGAAGAAAAGCGTTATTGCCCCGGATGCGGATAACCTCTGCTTTAAGCCGTTCCTCGCCCCGGATCGCGTAGCCGACCTCGTTTTGCGTGACGGCTCCTTCAAAGGAGGCCGTGATCATGTTGCCGTTGATGCCCGTGATGTGTCCTGTCATGGTTTTTCAGCTTGTCCGGCCGGTCAAGGCCCGGTACGCCTGCAGACCCCGCTCGGCGTCGTAGACCGCCAGCCGGGCCAGGATCTGAAGCTTGAGATGGTAGATGACGGCGGATTCGAGGTCGAAATGATGGCCTTGCTCCTCTTCCTCGAGCCGGTCCCAGCGCCAGAGAAGGAGCCGGCGCTCGACTTCGAGCGGGTTACCGTCCCGGACCAGCCCGGGAGGAAACAAGGTCCGGATCTCCCGGCCCTCGAGGCGGGCCTGCCGCCAGGCCGCCAGCTCGGTCCGGAAGTTTCGCTCGAAAGACTTGAGGCGGTCGAGGAGCCGGCATCCGCCGGGTTCGCCCGAGAGGTCGAAGATCGCCGCCAGCCGAATCGTTTCCGCGGCCTTCCGGCCGAGCCATTTCTCAGTCTCCGTGAGAAAGGCGGGAATGGAGATCCCGGGCTCCC
>JAQULS010000185.1 GCA_028749235.1 Acidobacteriota bacterium
GCCGGGAAGGCGCTGGCCTTCGTCGATCTCGACAAGGACAAGGACCGCCTGATCCGCGGTTACAGCCGGGGCATGCGCCAGCGGGTCAAGCTGGCCCAGGCCATGGCCCACGATCCGGAAATCCTGGTCCTGGACGAGCCGCTCAACGGGCTCGACCCGCTGGGCAAACGCAAGGTCATCCGGCTGATCAAGGATCTCCGGGACCAGGGCCGGACGGTCATCATCAGCAGCCACGTCCTGCCCGAGATCGAAGCCCTGACCCGCGAGATCATCCTCATCCACCAGGGCAAGATCCTGGCCCAGGGCGACATCCACGCCATGCGCGACCTCATCGACAAGCATCCCCACATCGTGGCGGTGAAGTGCGACCGGCCGCGCGACCTGGCCGCCCGGCTGGTGGGAGAGAGCGCCGTGGTGGACATGCGCTTCGAGGGGGCCGATGCCGTGATCATGGAAACCCGCGACCGCGACCGGTTGTTCGGCCTCCTGCCGGGGCTCGCGGCCGACGGCGGCCTGGACATCCGGGAGATCACGTCCCCCGACGACAACCTGCAGGCCGTCTTCGATTACCTGGTGGGAAAATGAGCTTTGGACGAGCTTTTCGGGCGGTCTTCTCGTTCTTCTGGTTCGCCGGCCGCAAGGCGCGCCGGACGCGCCTGATGGCTTTGGCCGGAATCCTGCCGGTTCTGGCCGCCTCGGCCATCCAGGTCCAGCACTGGGTCGAGCCGAGCTTCGGGCCGGACGGCCTGACGGTCTTCTCCAACATCATCCTGGCTTTCTATCTCCAGTTCCTGATCATCATCCTGGCCCTGTTCTACGGCACTTCGGTCGTCTCCGAGGAGGTGGAGGGGCGGACTCTGCCTTACCTCACGACCCGACCGCTGCCCAAGGCGGCCGTCATCCTGGGCAAATACGCGGCCTACGCGGCCTGGTCCTCCATCCTGGTCGGGACGGGGACCTTCCTGTCCTTCCTCATTTTGAACCTGGACCGGCTGGCCGAACCGGCGGCCTGGGCCGTGCTGGCCAAGACCGCGGCCGTGCTCATCCTGGGCCTGCTCGTCTATGCCGCGCTCTTCACCCTGGCCGGCGCGGCGCTGAAAAAGTCCATCCTGGTCGGGCTGGCCTTCGGCTTCGGCTGGGAGACGATCGTCCAGTACCTTCCCGGCTCGACCCAGAAGTTCACGGTCGTTCATTACCTCAAGTCGATTCTCAAGTCCGCTTCGCAGGGCCCCCAAGGGAAGCTGGCGTTCCTCTCCGTCCGCCTCCAGCCCAGCTCCCTTTTCGTCTCCCTCCTGACGCTCGGGCTCATCGGCGCGGCCGCCCTGGCCGCGGCCGTCTTCCTCTTTAAGCGGCGCGAATACCTCTTCGAAGAGTAGCCTTCGACGCGGCGCCTTGACAGTCCGCGGAGGCGCGGCTACTATCGCACAGGCTCCATCAGGGGCCGATCCGGACTCGGAATGACCCGCACCTAAGGAGCGATCATGGCCGGTAAGCGCTTGTTTTCGAAGATGTCCGTCCGCCGCTTGGCCTTGCTTGGTCTGTCCCTGGCCGTTTGTCTGGCGGCGAGCGGCGGCCGACCGGGTGTTGCGCCGGGCCGGCTCGCGCTGTGGTACGACAAGCCCGCCGCCGCCTTCGAAGAGGCCCTGCCGCTCGGCAACGGCCGGATCGGGGCCATGGTCTATGGCGGCCCGGCCGCGGATCGCATCGGGCTCAACGAAGCGACTCTTTGGACGGGAGGTCCCGTGAATCCGGCCGTGAATCCCGGGGCGATTCAGGCTTTGCCGCTGGTCCGGGAAGCGCTCTTCAAGGGCGATTATCGGAAGGCGGACGAGCTGACCAAGAGGATGCAGGGCCGGTACTCCGAATCCTATGCCCCGCTGGGCGATCTCTTCATCGAAACGGCCGGCGTCGACACGGAAGCCGTGACCGGGTACCGCCGCGGGCTGGATTTGGAAACGGCGGCGGCCGGCGTCGAGTTCGCTTCGGCGGGCGTCCTCTACACCCGGGAAGTCTTCGCCTCTCATCCCGCCCGGCTGCTGATCATCCGGCTGACGGCGTCAGGCCGGGGCGGGCTGTCCTTCGCCCTTCGCTTCGCCAGCCTCCTCAGGCACGACGTCCGGACCACGGAAACAAACGACCTGATTCTGGCCGGCCGCGCGCCCGCCCACGCCGATCCCAGCTATCTCGGCGATGTCAAGGACGCCATCGTTTATGATGAAGCCGCCGCCGGCAAGGGCATGCGCTTCGCGGCCCGGGCCCGGATCCTGGTCACGGACGGACGGGTCGGCCGCCGGCCGGACGCGATCACAGTCGACGGAGCCCGCGAAGTCCTTATCGCGGTGGCGGTCGAAACGAGCTTCGCCGGCTTCGACAAGGAGCCCTTCCTCGGCCCCGACCCGGTTCGCGCCGCAGAGGAGCGGCTGGACGTGGCGGCGGGCCGGTCCTTTGCCGGCTTGAAAGCCGACCACGTGAAGGACTACCGGGCGCTTTTCGGGCGGGTGGATCTCGATCTCGGCTCGACGCCCCAGTCCGCCCTGCCCACCGACCGCCGCCTTATCGACTACGCCGGGGGAGCCTCCGATCCGGGCTTGGAAGCGCTTTACTTCCAGTTCGGGCGGTACCTTCTCATCGCGGGCTCGCGTCCGGGCGGTCCGGCGGTGAATCTGCAGGGGATCTGGAATCCCCACCTGCGGCCGCCGTGGAGCAGCAACTACACCGTCAATATCAACACCGAGATGAACTACTGGCCGGCCGAGACGACCAACCTGGCCGAATGCCACGAGCCCCTGCTCCGGTTTCTCGGCGACTTGGCCGAAACCGGAGCCGTGACGGCCCGCCATTTTTACGGCGCCGCGGGCTGGTGCTGCCACCACAACTCCGATCTCTGGGCCCTCACCAATCCGGTCGGCGATTTCGGTCAAGGCAGTCCCATTTGGGCCAACTGGCCGATGGGTGGAGTCTGGTTGAGCCGGCACCTCTGGGAGCATTATCTCTTCGGCGGCGATCAAGCCTGGCTTCGTCGGACGGGGTATCCCCTGATGAAGGGGGCGGCGGAATTCGCCCTGGACTGGCTGGTCGAGGGGCCGGACGGCTTCCTGGTCACGGCTCCGGCCACGTCGCCCGAGAACCAGTACCGCACTCCCGGCGGCTATGCCGGCGCCGTTTCGATCATGACGACGGCCGATCTGACCCTCATCCGGGGGCTCTTTCTCGACGTCCTGGAGGCATCCGGCGTTCTTGGCTTGGACGCCGATTTTCGGGCTCGCGTCCGGGGCGCCCTCGACCGCCTGCCGCCTTACAAGGTCGGCCGCCTCGGCAATCTCCAGGAATGGTACGAGGACTGGGACGATCCGGAGCCCCAGCACCGCCACGTCTCGCATCTCATCGGGCTCTTTCCCGACCATCAGATCGACCTGAACGCGACACCCGCCCTGGCCGCGGCCGCGCGCCGCTCGCTCGAGTTCCGCGGCGACGGGGGAACGGGGTGGAGCAAGGCCTGGAAGATCAACCTCTGGGCCCGCTTGGGGGACGGCGACCACGCCTACCGGATGCTGCGGACGCATCTCCAGTTCGTCGATCCGACGGGCCGGACCGAATACAAGGGCGGGGGAACCTACCCGAATCTCTTCGACGCCCACCCGCCGTTTCAGATCGACGGCAATTTCGGGGGCACGTCGGGAGTGGCGGAGATGCTGCTTCAGAGCCGGCCAGGCGAGATCTCGCTTTTACCGGCCCTTCCCGCGGCTTGGCCCGCGGGATCCGTCCGCGGCCTGCGGGCCCGCGGCGGTTACACCGTCGACGAGACATGGCGGAACGGCAAGCTCGTCGAGGCCGTCATCCGCCCGGACCGCGACGGCCCCTTCCGGATCGGGTACGGGAAAGAGATGCGCCGCGTGGCCGGACGGGCCGGCCGCGCGGCGCGGATCGTGTTTCCTACTTGATTTCCGCGGGCTTGACGTCCTCGACCGGCTTGTCCTCGGTCTTGACCTCACCGCCCATCTTGTTCAGAATCTCGGATTCGGCCATCTTGCTCAATTTGACCAGCAGTTCCTCGGGCAAGAGGGCCTTGATGGTGACGTTGTCGGCGGCGGAGGTGACTTCGATCTTGTTCAACAGCTCGCCGATCTCGGGCTTCTGGCCGGAGGCCAGGGCACCCATGGCCTTGAAGCCGGTGATCATGTCCGCCAGCTCCTTGTTCTTGACCCCGTCGGAGGTCACGGCCTTGAAAGCCATGTCCAGGGTCTTGTTGGCGTAATCGAAGTACAAGACGATGGCTTTGAGCGAGGCAAGAGAGCTCAACATCGGGGTCGATTCGACCATCTTCTTGACGTCCTCGGGCTTGAAAGCGATGACGCCCCAGGCGATGGCGGCCTTGTTGGCGCCCAGGATCAGGTTCGACAGTTCGGCGTTGTCCTTGGCGCTGGGGCTTTTCTTTTTAAACACATCGCAGACGGCTTTGACGTCCGCGACCGGTCCGAGGACGATATGGGAGTCGTTCAGGAAAGCGGCCATCATCGGCTTTTCGGGGACTTTGGGAATCTCGACATCCACTTGCGGCGTCGCGGTACCGGGTACCACGTCCGTTCCCTCGGCGGCCTTGGGCTCTTCCGTCTTGGGCTCCTCCGCCTTGGGTTCTTCCGTTTTGGGCTCTTCGGCCTTAGGCTCCGCGGTGATCTCGATGGTGGAGATCCCCTCGTACTCGCCCTCCACGATCTTGGCCTTGTTCTCCTTCATCTTAGCCACGAGCGCGGCCTTGTCGTATTTGAGATTGAGAATGCCGAAGCCGGAGGGAGAGGATCCCTCGCCTCCCGACAGGTTTCCGGTCAGGCCCAGCCCCAAATAAGAAATATCAGTGCGCGGGTCGAGGCCGGTCTTCTGGATGAAATCCTGCAAGCCCTTGGCGGCCTTCGGCTCGGCCAGGGCCTTGGTCACGAATTCCACCTTCATCACCCGGTTGACGTCGATGAACAATACGCCGGCGACGTTCTGGGGCATGAAGGCTATCATGTCCTTGGCCGTGGCGGCGCCGGGCCCGCCGCTTTTTTTGCAGGCGGCGAATGCAAACAGCCCGACGGCCAGGACGAGCGCCCAAACAACGGTTTTCTTCATGAGATGTTCTCCTCTTCCTTCCATACGAAAATTACCCCTTGCGGGTTCTCCCGGGAGCATAGCATAGGGCCGCCGCGCGATACAATGCGGGGCGTCCGGGCGTCCGGCGGGGGTTGGCGGCCGAAGCGGATTGGTATATAAATCATCCCTGATGCGTCCGGCCCGGGAGGGCTTCCGGGGCCGGGAGGAGAGAATCCGCATGGCCGAAGCCTCGACGCTTTTAACCCTGATGGAGAACCGCCGGAGTATCCGCCGGTATCTCCCGACGCCGGTCGAGAGAGAGAAGGTCCTGGCTTGCCTGGAAGCGGCCCGGATCGCCCCCTCGGCGGAAAACGCCCAGACCTGGCGGTTTCTTGTGATCGACGATCCGGAGACGAAGGATCGTTTCGCCCAAGCCGCCTTTTCCGGGATCTATCGGATGACCCGATTCGCATCCCAGGCGCCGGTGCTGGTTCTGCTCCTGTCCCGCCTCGACTTTCTGGCCAATCGCCTGGGCCAGCAGGTCCAGGGGGTGCCGTTCTTCATGCTCGACATGGGCATCGCCGGCGAGCACTTCGTTCTGCGGGCCGAGGATCTCGGCCTGGCGACGTGCTGGATCGGCTGGTTCAACATGCGGGCGGCCC
>JAQULS010000053.1 GCA_028749235.1 Acidobacteriota bacterium
GTAGCGGGCCGATTGGACCCCCAGGGCCGCGGGCATGCTGTAGTCGGAGGTATAGACGTTGCCGTTGACCATGATCTCGGTCGTTTCGGAGGTAGCGTAGAAAACCTTCGTGTTCAGGTTGAAGCGATGATAGCCCGTATTGGCGTAGGTCACGGCCTCGGCGGTTTCGGCGTCAGGATAGGAGTATCCGTGGGACGATTGGTAGCCGACGTTGCCGGCCAGGGAGAACTTGCCGAAACGAACGCCGCCGTCCAGGCCGCCGGCCTGGGTCCGATCGGCGCCGAAACCCGCGTTGACGGTCAGGTAGGGATCGTTCGAAGGACGCCTGGTGATGACGTTGACAATGCCGCCCAGGGTGTTGGGCCCGTACAGCACCGAGGAGGGCCCCTTGGTGATCTGCAGGGTTTCGATGCCCGCGGCGGCCACGGTCTTCAGGTCGAAAGAGCCGTAGTAGGGCTCATAGCTGGGGACGCCGTCGATGAGCAGGACGATGCGGCGCGAGTCCATGCCCCTCAGCTTGAGGGTGAACTCGCTCTTGTTGCCGACCGTGACGCTGACCCCGGGAGCATAGCGGATGGCCTCGGCCAGGTCGAGCGGACGGTTCTGCTCGAGCTTGGTCTGTTCGATCCGGGTTACGGTGGAAACGGGCTGGTCCTTGGGTCGCTGGCCCACGACCTGGATCTCCTCCGTGATGCGGACCTGCTTTTCAATCTGGATTTCCTTGGCCTTCTCCTTCGTCTGAGCGGCGGCGGAAAGGGGCAGGAGAAAAGCGAGACCGACGACGAGGCCGGCCGCACCTGCGGCGCCTCGTCGGAGAGAGGGAAAGACAGAGCGGATCATAGATCCTCCTTTTCAAAGATGGAAGGCCGGGCCGTTTCCCGCCCGACCCATTGGCCGGAGAGCTTGACCCGCGAAGGCGGATTTTAGCCGCTCCGGCTCGGAGCGGTCGGAAACTATAACAGAACGAAATCGGTTTGCCAATACTTTCAGAATCGCAGGTCCGGCCGGCCGCTGGCGGAGCCATCGGAGAAATCGGCCGATTGCGCCGGAGGAGCGCCTGTGGTATCAAAATGACGTCCGCAACGAAGAGCGAGATCCCCATGACCGATCTGGAAAAGGAATTCTTAAAGAAAAGAGACCTGGGCGTCCTGGCCGCGCTGCAAGGCTCGATCGTCGGGATCGCCGGGGCCGGCGGCCTGGGATCGAACGCGGCCGCCTGCCTGGCCCGGGCCGGTGTCGGGCGGCTCATCATCGCCGACTTCGACGTCGTCGAGCCGTCCGACCTCAACCGCCAATACTATTTCGTCGACCAGATCGGACGCCCCAAGGTGGAAGCCTTGGCCGATAACCTCCGCCGGATGAATCCGTTCTCGACCTATGATGTCCATACGGTTTGGGTCGATTCCTCCAATGTGGCTTCGCTCTTCGACGCCTGCGACCTCCTGATCGAGGCCTTCGATGCCGCCGGCGAAAAGCAGATGCTGGTCGAGACTTGGCTCCGGCTGTTTCCGGATCGTCCTCTCATCGTCGCCTCGGGCCTGGCCGGCTTCGGCGGCAACAACGCCCTGCGGCAGCGGGATCTGGGGGGGCTGTTCATCATCGGCGACGAAGCGAGCGAGTGCGGCGAATGCTCAGCGCCCACGGCGCCCCGCGTCGCAGCGGTCGCGGCCATGCAGGCCAACCTGGCCGTCGAGCTTCTGATCCGAATGAAAGCACGTTAAGGAGAGATCCGATGCTCAAGGTGAACGAATATTTCGACGGTAAGGTCAAATCGATCGGTTTCGAAACGCCGGAAGGCCCGGCCACGGTCGGGGTCATGGCTCCGGGAGAATACGAATTCGGGACGTCGACGAGGGAGATCATGACCGTCACGAGCGGGTTGCTGACGGTCCGCCTGCCGGACCAGGCGGCTTGGCGTGACTATTCGGCGGGGGAAAGCTTCGAAGTGGGTAAAGGCCTGAAGTTCCAACTCCAAGTCGCGGCCGACGTCTCGTATCTCTGCCTCTACCGCTGACCTTTTGGGTCAGTGGGATTCGATGGCCGCCCGCGTCCACTCGCCGTCGATGAAGCGCATCCGGCCATCCGGATTCCCGTCCTGCAAGTCGGGCGGAAGATGCGACGGCCGAACGTTGTCGTAGGCCCGCAGGGCGGCGAAGCGGGTCATGGCGGCTGGAAGCCCGACGGCCGTGAAGCCGGGGTGGCCGGAGGCCGGGAAAGGCCCGCCATGAACCATCGAGGGGACGACCGCCAATCCGGTCGGCATCTTGTCGTCGAGGAGCCGGCCCGATCGGACGCGGAGCCGGGGAGCGATCCGGGCATAGAGCGGCTCATCCTCCGGGCCTGATTCCGAATAGATCGAAGCCGCCAGCGTCCCTTCGATGGCTTCGGCGGCCGCCTCGAGCTCGTCCGCATCGGCGGCCGCGACCAGGATCGACGCCGTTCCGAAGGCTTCGCTCTGGAACTCAGCGGGGTGGTTGAGAAACGCGCGGGCCGTTATACGAAGAAGAGTGTTCTCGAACCGGAATCCGGGAGAGGGGAGAGCGCGGCCCCCGGCCAGTATCTCGGCGCCCGCGGCGATCATCCGCTCGACGGCCTTGCGAAGCCCCTCTAATACTGCGGGTCCCAGGAGGAATCCGGGCTCTTCGCTCCGGAATGCGGCGGCGGCCGCCGCCTGGAATCGGGCGGAGCCGTCGTCTCCGATGAAAGCAACGAGGCCCGGCTTGGTGCAGAACTGCCCGGAACCCAGGCTGCAGGAAGCAAAAAGCTCCCCGGCCAGCTCTTCGGCCCGCTGCCTCAAAACGGACGGGAGGAGGAAGACGGGATTGAGTCCCGACATCTCCAGGAAAATCGGCTTGCCGGCGGCGTCGGCCGCCGCCTTGAGCCGCAGTCCGGCAGCCCGGCTTCCGGTGAAGGCCGTGGCTCCGAGCCGCGGATCGGCGACCAGCCGCAAGCCGTCTTCCGGGCGGATATGGTAGAGCATCTGGAAAGAGCCGTCCGGAAGTCCGGCTTGGCGAAGCGCTTCAAAGACGGTCTCGGATAAAAGCCGGGTCGTCTCGGGATGGCTCGGATGGGCTTTGGCCAGGACGGGATTTCCGGCCGCCAGGGCGGCCGCGAAATCGCCGCCCGAGGCGGAGTTGAAGGCCAAGGGAAAATTATTGGGGCCCAGGACGAAGACCGGACCGCCGAGCGGCTCGAGCCGGGAACGGATGTTGAGCCGCGAATCGATCGTCGGCCGGCGCCACGATCCGTCCCTGGCGGCTGCCGCCGCCTGGTGAAGCTGGCCGACGGTCCGGGGAAGCTCCGACGCGCGCAGGCGCGACTCGGCCGGAAGGGCCGTTTCCCGGGCCGCGGTCCGCACCAACTCGTCCGCCCGCTCCAGAAGCCCGCGGGCCGCGAAATCGAGTCCGTCGGCGATCCGGCCGGGCGGGAATGAGGCCAGGGAAGCGGCCGCCTCCGATCCGGACGCGAGCGCTTCCTCCACATCGTTCCAGGACGAAATGGGAAAGAGAGGCGGCAGAGTGAGGCCGGTTACGGGGTCGATGGCCTGGAAGGACTTCGCGGTCGCGCGGGCGGGACGCCAGCGGCCGGCGATGAGGACCGGCCGTTCGCTCATCCGCCTGAGTAGATGGGGGAGACCGCGATCTTGTCCCCTTCGGCCAGGGCTCCGTCCGGCGACACGGCGGCGCCGTTTCGGGTCACGATCCGGGGGCGTTCCTTGGGAATTCCTATCAGGACGGTCAGCCCATCGACGGTCGTCCCGGCCGGAACATCCATCTCTTTCTCGCTGAAGCCCGCCGCGTACATCAGCGGGCCGATGATCTTGATTTGGATCTTCATGTCCGGCCCGAGCCTCATGTCAGAACGGCAACCTTTTCCACGGCGGCGGCTTCTTCGGCCAGGCCCAAGGCCAGGAGCGTAGCCTTGGTCGGAATGCCGCGCCGGTCGTATCCGCGCTGGTCGTAATAGTGCTGGAGCATCCCGTCGTACTTGTCCTCCTCGAGGAACTTGCCGGCGATAGGGCCCTCGGTATCGGCGTTCGAGGGATCAAACCAGACCCGGGGCGGATAATCGCCGGTGCGGTCGGCCTGGGGGAACTGCCGCAGATAGTGGAGCTTGATCATGGCGTAGATCCGGTCCGCGACGCGCCACATATCGTCGAGCGACCAGTCCAAACCGGTCACGGTGTTGAAGTACTTGGGGTAGTTGTCGAGCGGCCAGCCGTTCTCGATCCAAGGGAAGCGGCAGGAGACGAGAAATTCGAACATCCCGCCGCGGATGCGCTGCAGCTCGATGACCTTGGCCGCCTTTTCCGGGCCGTAGGACTCGCGGGTCGTATGCTTGATCTCGAAGGTGATGATCCAGGCCTCGCGATGGTGGGCCCCGATCGCGGCCACGCCGAAGGCCAGGGCCTGGCCCGGAATGAACTTGCAGTTGTAGGCGGCCACTTCGAGCCCCTTGACCTGCATGGCGTAGGCCTCGGAGTTATGGCCGAAGGCCCGGGCCATGCGGAGCGAGCCGTCGGCCAGAAGGTTGCCGAGGGGGCCTTCCCGCCGGGCGGCCAGCCCGAGAAGCTCCTTGGCCCTCTTGGCGTCGCCGAAGCGGAAATCGCCGCTCGTCGCGCCGTGGTCGATGGCGTCGGCGTAGAAGCTCAGCACGCAGCCGGCCGACATGGTGTCCAGGCCGTACTCGTCGCAAAGGTAGTTCAGCGAGGCGACCTTGGGCAGGTCGAAGATCTCGAGGTTCGGACCGAGCAGGGCGACGTTCTCGTAATCGAGCTCCGATTCCCGTCCTTCATCGTCCAGGACGGTGATGCCGCACCGCATCGTGCAGGTCGGACAGCCGTAAGTCGCCACCCGGGCGTTGTTGCAGCGCTCGCCGTCGACCTTCCAGGCGTCGGGATGGCTGGTCTTGCGGAAGTTTCGGACGGGCAGCCCGGCCACCTCGTTGCAGAACGGCAGAACTCCGGTCGTGCTCTGGATCGACCAGCCGGATTGCTTGTCGATCTGGCCGACTTTCCGAAGATCGCCCGAACCGAGGGCTTTCATGGCCGCCGGATCGGCCTGGGGGATGGGCCGGGAGCCCTTCACGACCACGGCTTTAAGGAGCTTGGAGCCCATGACGGCGCCGACGCCGGGACGGCCGCCGGCCCGGCCTTCCAGGCTGCGGACGACGGCAAAGCGGGCCATGTTTTCGCCGCCCTGGCCGATGTTCAGGACGCCGACGCCCTTGCCATACTTGGCGTAGATCCAGTCGTTGCAGGCGTACGTGCCTTGTCCCCAGACTTCATCCGCGGGGAGGAACTCGACCTTGTCGTCCTCGATATAAAGCATGGTCGGATGATCGGCTTTGCCTTCGACGATAAGGGCATCGTATCCGGCCTTGCGGAGATGTTCGGCCACGCGGGTTCCCAGGTTGCCGTCGCCGTAGAATCCGGTCAGGGGAGAAATGGCCGCCACGACGGCCTTGCCCGTATTCGGAGCCGGAATACCGGCGATCGGGCCCAGGGCGACGATGAACTTGTTCTCGGGGCCGAGGGGGTCGATGCCGGGCCTGACCTCGTCGAAGAGGATCTTGACGGCAAAGCCGCGGCCGCCGACCCATTTGTGGGCAAACTCTTCGCTGAAGGCTTCTTTTTTCCAGGTCTTAGAGGTCAGATTGACGCGCAGAAAATATCCGGTCCAGCCGACCATTTCTATTCTCCTCTCCGGGCTCGAACGACCCGGAACAACCGAAGCATATTGGATACCATGCGGTCGGGCTTTAGTCAAGGCGGATGGGGCCTTTGACAGGGCGGTTCCATCTGATAAAATGGCGAAATCCATGTCCACGCTCCGTTCCGTCATCGAATCCCGGCGATGCGCGCCGGCCCGCCGTCCGGGCGGGGGGGCCGTCGGGAAATGACCGACGGCAACGGCCTCAAGGACAAGGTCCGGACGACCCTGTTCGGACGCCCCCGGAACATCAAGGATCCCACCCTTTTTCATAAGATCGCCCTCATCCCGTTGCTGGCCTGGATCGGCTTGGGCGCGGACGGCTTGTCCTCTTCCTCCTACGGCCCCGAAGAAGCCTTCAAGACCCTCGGCTCACATACGTACTTGGCCCTCTTTCTGGCCATCGCCACGGCCTTCACGGTCCTGATAATCTCCCTGGCCTATACCCGGATCATCGAATACTTCCCTCATGGCGGCGGCGGGTACATCGTGGCCACCCACACCCTGGGGGAGAAGGCCGGAGTCATCTCGGGCTCGGCCCTGCTGGTCGACTATATGCTGACCATCACGGTCTCGATCGTTTCCTGCGGCGACGCCATTTTCAGCTTCTTTCCGCCGTCCTGGCATCCGGCCAAGATCCCGTTCGACATCTGCGCCATCATCCTCCTGGTCATCCTCAACATACGGGGCGTCAAGGAGTCGGTCCAATTCCTGGCCCCCATTTTCGCGATTTTCGTCCTAACGCACCTTTTTCTTATCCTCTACGGTATCTTCAGCCACGCCCCGCAGATCGGGGCCGTCTCGGCCAAGATCGGCGGCGATTTCCGGAATGGCTTGGCGACTCTGGGAGCCGGCGGCATGGCCTTGCTGTTTTTAAAAGCCTTTTCGATGGGCGGCGGAACCTATACCGGGATCGAGGCCGTCTCCAACGGCTTGCAGATCCTGCGCGAACCGCGGGCCCAGACGGGCAAGAAGACGATGATCTACATGGCCACTTCGTTGGCCTTCACGGCGGGCGGTATCTTGATTTGCTACCTACTGATCGGGGTCCGTCCCATGGCCGGACGAACGCTCAACGCGGTCCTGGCCGGGCAGGTATTCGGCGGCTGGTCCTTCGGCCCGGCGCTGGCCGTGGTGACCATCTTCACGGAGGGAGCGCTTCTGCTTGTGGCGGCCCAGACCGGATTCGTCGATGGGCCCCGGGTCATGGCCAACATGGCGGTCGACTATTGGTTTCCGCACCGCTTCGCTTCGCTCTCGAACCGCTTCTCCATTCAGAACGGCGTCCTGTTGATGGGCGGCGCCGCCATCATCCTGCTGCTCTATTCCAAGGGCAACATCACCACCTTGGTCGTGATGTATTCGATCAACGTCTTCCTGACGTTCTCACTCAGCCAGCTGGGCATGTCGCGCTTCTTCATCCGAAACCGGAAGAGCGATCCGCGCTGGAAGAAGAACCTCCCGATCCATCTGATCGGGCTGGTCGTCTGCGCCACCATCCTGGTCGTTACCTCGATTGAAAAGTTCGCCTTGGGCGGCTGGCTGACCTTCGTCATCACTTCGGTCGTAGTCGTGCTGTGCCTGGCCACCAAGCGCCATTACAACAAGGTCCGGGGTGGCGTGCGTGAGCTCGATGATCTGCTCTCCATTCCGGCCGACGGCAAGAAGAACGAGACGGCGCCCGATCCCGGGACCATGACGGCGATCCAGCTGGTCAACGGCTACAACGGGTTCGGCGTCCACACTTTTCTGACCATCATCCGCAGTTTCCCGGGCCTCTACAGGAATTTCTTTTTCGTTTCGGTGGCCGAAGTCGACGTGGGGTCGTTCCGAGATTCCGAGGACGTCCATCGGCTGGAGAAGGCCTCGGCCGATGCGCTCTGCAAGTATGTCGATTTGGCCCGGCGGTTGGGATTCCCGGCCGGCTCCCGTTACGACCTGGGCACCGATATCGTCGAGACGGCCAGCCGGCTGGTCGAGGGAGTGGTCAAGGATTTCCCAAAATCGACCGTTTTCGCAGGCCAGTCTGTTTTCCGGCAGACGAGCTTCATCCATCGGCTCCTCCATAACGAAACGGCGTTCGCCATCCAGCAGGAGTTGCGCTGGAAGGGCATCACGACGGTCATTCTTCCGATCCGGATCAATCTCTAAAGGCGGCTCCGTCCGGGCTCCCGCCGGCTTGACTCCCCGGCCATCTGGGCACATAATGCTCCGGTTATTCAAGATAGATTCCAACTCCCCCCTCGCGTTCAGCCGGATCCACTCCGGTTTTGACCAGGGGTGAAGAGTATGGAGGCGGAGGCATGAACGGCGACGATTCGTTGAAAGACAAGATCAAGCACACCTTGATCGGCAAGCCCAAGAGCATCAAGGATCCGACGCTTTTTCATAAGCTGGCCCTCATCCCGCTCCTGGCTTGGATCGGTCTGGGCGCCGACGGATTGTCTTCGGCATCCTACGGACCGGAGGAGGCCTTCCGCACGCTCGGTTCCCATACTTACCTGGCTCTTTTTCTGGCTTTAGCCACCGCCTTCACGGTCTTCGTTATTTCTTACGCTTACAGCCGGATCATCGAATATTTCCCCTCCGGCGGCGGAGGCTACGTCGTGGCCACCCATACCCTGGGGGAAAGAGCCGGAGTCGTATCGGGCGCGGCCTTGCTCGTCGATTACATGCTGACGATCACCGTCTCCATCGTCTCCTGCGGCGACGCCCTGTTCAGCTTCTTTCCGGCATCCTGGCAGCCCTTCAAGCTCGAGTTCGAGATCCTGGCCATCCTTTTCCTGGTCGTCATCAACCTACGCGGGATCCGGGAGTCGGTCACTTTCCTGGCCCCTATCTTCGTCGTCTTCGTCCTGACCCATCTGCTTCTCATCGGCTACGGCATTCTGTCCCATGTCGGCCAGATCGGCCCCGTCACCAAACAGATCGGAACGGACTTCCGTGCGGGCCTCCTGACTTTGGGGGGAGGCGGAATGTTCTTTCTTTTCCTGCGGGCTTTTTCCATGGGCGGAGGCACCTTCACGGGCATCGAGGCCGTCTCCAACGGCCTCCAGATCCTGCGCGAGCCTCGGGTCCAGACGGGTAAAAAGACCATGATTTACATGGCCTCCTCTCTCGCCATCACGGCCGGCGGCATCATGCTTTGTTACCTGTTATTAAAGGTCGTCCCCATCCAAGGCCGTACGTTGAATGCGGTCCTGGCCGGCAAGGTCTTCGGGGGCTGGTCGTTCGGCGGTGCTTTGGCCGCGATTACGATCTTTGCCGAGGGAGCGCTCCTTCTCGTGGCCGCTCAGACCGGGTTCGTCGACGGCCCCCGGGTCATGGCCAACATGGCCGCCGACTACTGGTTCCCTCACCGCTTCGCCTCGCTCTCCGACCGCTTCACCATCCAGAACGGCGTTCTGCTCATGGGCGTCGCGGCGGCCCTCCTGCTGGTCTATTCCAAGGGCCGGATTTCGACCCTTGTGGTCATGTATTCAATCAACGTCTTCATGACCTTCTCCCTGTCGGAGCTCGGCATGTCGCGGTTCTTCATTAAAAATCGCAAGAAAGAGCCGCATTGGAAGAAGCATCTGCCGGTCCACCTGACCGGCTTGACGGTCTGTCTGACCGTCCTGATCATCACCACGATCGAAAAGTTCGCTCTGGGCGGCTGGTTGACTCTTTTAATTACCACGCTGGTCATTGCCCTCTGCTATTGGACCAGGAGCCACTACAACAAGGTTCGGGGTGGAGTCCGGGAAATGGACGACCTTCTGACGGCCATCCCGACACGGGGCCCCGTGAACACGGCCCCGGTGGATCCCACGGCCAAGACGGCTATCCAGCTGGTCAACGGCTATAATGGCTTCGGCATCCACACCTTCCTTTCCATCAACCGGGAGTTCGCGGGCCTGTACAAAAATTTCATCTTCGTCTCGGTGGGCGAAGTCGATATCAGCTCCTTCAAGGGAACCGAAGCCGTCTCCTGTCTCGAAGGGTCCACGTGCGAGGCCTTGGTCAAGTACGTCGACTTGGCCCGGCGGATGGGCTTCGCGGCCGATTCCCGGTCCGAGCTCGGCACGGATATAGTCGAGACGGCCAGCCGGATTGTCGAAGCCCTGGTCCGGACGTTCCCCAAATCGACCGTCTTCGCCGGCCAATCCGTCTTCCGTCAATCCGGCATGATCCACCGTCTCCTGCACAACGAGACGGCCTTCGCCATCCAGCGGGAGCTTCGCTGGCGGGGGATCACGACGGTCATTCTGCCCATCCGGATCAACATTTAAGTCCGCGCCGCGAGCCTTCGGATTCGTTGACTTGGCCGGGCTCTTCCGTTATAACGGACTGGAAGCGAGAGCGATCAAATCATGTGGGAAATGCCGGAGATCGGGTTCAGGCATATCGCCTTCGAGGGCGTTTTCCGCTCCGGCAAGACCAAGCTGGCCCATATCCTCGGCCAGCGGCTGGGCGCCAAGGTCGTGGCCGACAAGCCCGAGAATCCCTATCTCAAAGACTTCTATGACGAAAAGGACGGGGCGGCGTTTCTGGCCCAGCTCGTCTTTCTGGTCACCCGGTATCACCAGCAGGCCGGGCTCCTGCAGCGGGACCTGTTCGAGGATCGGATCGTCGGCGACTACATTTTTGAAAAAGACAAGATCTACTCCTACCAGACTCTGTCGGACGACGAGCTTTTGGTCTACGAGAAGATCTACGGCGTCCTGGTGGATCGGGTCCCCAAGCCCGACCTGGTCGTCTATCTTCAGCTCTCGACGCCGACGCTGCTGCGCCGGATCGCCCGCGAGGGATCGCCGCTTGAGAAGAACATCAGCGAGAAGTACTTGGAGGACCTGGTCGAGGCTTTCGACTTTTTTTTCTTCAACTACCAGGCCACGCCCCTGCTGGTCATCAAGTCGGACGAGATGGACTTGGCTTCGGAGAGAGACTTGCGAGACGTCATCGACCAGATCGCCCAAATGAAACGGACGCCCCTGTTCTACGTTCCCCAAGGCGTCGGCGGCAAAGACGCCAAGAAGATGTGATCGGACTTTACCCCAACCCCGCGGCGTCAAGGCAGGGTGGGGAGAAAGGAATACGCCGATGAGCGAACCTTCTATCGTGCGCGTGTCCGTGCCCGGGCTCTGGGCCCGCAAGGAGGCGGGGGAGAGGATCGTCGTCCTGACGGCTTACGATTATCCCACCGCCGAGATCCTCGACCGGGCCGGAGTGGACGTCCTCCTGGTCGGCGACTCGCTGGGCATGGCCGTCCTGGGCTATGAAAACACCCTGGCGGTGACCATGGAGGACATGCTCCACCACGTCAAGCCGGTGGCCCGGGCGGCCCGCCGGGCCCTGGTCGTGGCCGACATGCCGTACCTCTCCTTCCACGTCTCGGCCGCCGATTCCGTCCGCAACGCGGGGCGGTTTCTCAAGGAAGGGGGCGCCCAGGCCGTCAAGATCGAGGGCGCCTCGCCCTCCCGGCTCGACCTGGTCCGAACCCTGGTCGAAGCCGAGATCCCGGTCATGGGCCACGTCGGCTTGACCCCCCAATCCGTCAACCGTCTGGGCCAGTTCAAGGTCCAGGGCGGCGAAGGGGGGGCGGGCGCCGCGATCATCCGCGGCGCCGAGTCCCTCGAGGCCGCCGGCGTCTTCGCCGTCGTCCTGGAGTGCATCCCGCTCGAAGTCGCGGCCGAGATCACCAAACGCCTGCGCATTCCCACGATCGGCATCGGGGCCGGCCCCCATTGCGACGGCCAGGTCCTGGTCTTTCACGACCTGATCGGGTACTCGCGCGGCTATATGCCGAAGTTCGTCCGCCGCTACGCGGACCTGGACGGGGAAGTGGAGCGGGCGGTGCGCGCCTATGCCGGTGACGTCCGGGACGGGTCGTTTCCGGCCGATGAGCACTGTTACCACCTCAAGCCGGCCGAGAAAGCCCGTTTGAAAGCCGCCTTGGCCGGCCGCAAGAGCGGGGGAGGGGCGTGAGAACGATCATCTCGGCGGCGGAGATGAAGGCGGCCGGCCAGGCCGAAAGGGCGGCCGGCCGGAGCGTCGGACTCGTCCCCACGATGGGGGCTCTTCACGACGGGCACTTGAGCCTGGTCCGGGCCTGCCGCGAGCGGGCGGATGTCGTCGTGGTCAGCCTGTTCGTCAATCCCATCCAGTTCGGCCCGAACGAGGATTTCACCCGCTACCCGCGCGATCTCGAGCGCGACGCGGGGTTGCTGCGGGAAGCGGGCGCTCATATCCTCTTCGCGCCGGAAGCCGCCGAGATGTATCCGGCCGGCTTCCGGACCCGGGTCGAAATCGAAGGCTTGCAGGACAAGCTCTGCGGCGCTTCCCGACCCGGCCATTTTCGGGGCGTCTGCACCGTGGTGCTCAAGCTTTTCCACCTGGTGGAGCCGGCCGTCGCCGTCTTCGGCCAAAAGGACGCCCAGCAGGCGATTATTTTGAAGCGCATGACCCGCGATCTCGATCTGGGCCTCGTCATTGACGTGCGGCCGATTGTCCGCGAGACCGACGGCTTGGCCATGAGCTCGCGCAACGCGTACCTGTCGCCGAAGGAGCGGGCCGCGGCCCTGGTCCTGTCGCGGGCCTTGGGCGAAGTCCGCGCGGCCGTGAGGCAAGGCACGCTGGACGCGGCGGTCCTAAAGGCCCGCATGGCTTCGATCCTGGCGGCCGAGCCGCTGGCCCGCGTCGACTACGCGGCCATCGTCGATCCGGAGGGGCTGGATCCCGTCGCGGAGGTCAGGGCCGGCGATTTGGTTGCCCTCGCGGTTCACATCGGCCGGACCCGGCTGATCGACAATTGGGTCGTTGACTCGAAAGGATGAGAACGATGCGGCGAACGATGCTCAAGTCCAAGTTGATGAAGGCCGTCGTCACGGCGGCCGACCTGGAATATGAAGGCAGTCTGGGAATCGACGCCGGCCTCATCGAGGCGGCCGATATCCTGCCCTTTGAAAAAGTCCATATTTACAACCTCACGAACGGCGAGCGGTTCTCGACCTATGTCATCAAGGAGCCCGCCGGATCGGGCCGGATCGCGGTCTATGGGGCCGCGGCCCACAAGGCCGGGGTCGGGGACACGATCATCATCGTGTCCTATGCCCAATTGGAAGAGGACGAAATCTCCTTCTTCCGGCCCAAGATCGTCCTGCTCGCTGGAAGCAACCGTATCCAATCCCTGAAGTAGCCCGGGCGGAATCACGGGCCCGGGACTTCGGGGTTCGTGAGAGCTCCTCGCCGGGTCAGAGACCGCGGAGACGGGCCAGCAGGGCCTCGATCTCGGGCTCGCTCAAGGCCGGAAAGGCCGGCATCGAACGGAACGGCTGGCGCAGCTGAAGCCGGACGTTTTCTTCGGTCGCCGGACGGCCGCTGGCGGGCAGCGTCGTCCGCTTGAAAAGCCCGCTCAAGTCCGGTCCGCCCCGGGCCGCGCCCGGACGGACGGCATGGCAGCCCGCGCAAAGTCCGTCGAACATTTCGCGTCCGATCGTGGTTTCCGAAGCGGCCGCGTCCTCCGACCGGACGCCGCCGGAGGAGGAGCGAAAGCCGGCCAGAATCTCGAAGCCCAGCGATCCGCAAGCGACGACCAAGGCCGTCCCGGCGGCGAACAGTCCCAAGGCGGGAACCCAGCGAAGCATCGAGCGGAAGACTTTAACGAAGCCCAACTTGGCCAGGACGAGCAGGCCGAGGATCAGAGCCAAATGCCAGTGCAGAACGACCCTCAGGGGGAGCGTGTCCCCGGCCCGCGCCAGAAGGATGAAGCCCAGGCTGGTGTTGATCAAAAGCGAGGCGGCGAACGTCCAGCCGGCCCAGGTATGGATCCGCCGCAGGAGATCCGGCTTTCGGGCTGGGACGGCCCGGCCGGTGAGAAGGAGCATGGAGCCCGCGGCCGCGATCCCGGACAGGAAGAGGATCGAAGCGAAGACGATCTTGAGGCTGGCGATCATGGCTCGTTCCGGACCGGAGGCATCATTCCAAACGGTAGTTCGGGGCTTCCTTGGTGATCGTTACGTCGTGGGCATGGCTTTCCTTGAGGCCGGCCATGCTGATCCGAATGAAACGGGCCTTCTCCTGGAACTCGGCGATAGTCCGGGCTCCGGCGTAGCCCATCCCCAGGCGCAGGCCGCCGACGAGCATGTGGACGATGCCGGCCGCCGGGCCCTTGTAAGGGACCATGCCCTCGATGCCCTCGGGAACCATCTTGGCTTCGGCGGCGGGGGAGTCCTGGAAATAGCGGTCCCGGCTCTTGCCCTCGCGCAGGACCTCGAGCGAGCCCATGCCGCGGTAGATCTTGTAGGATCGGCCTTGATACATGACCACCTCGCCGGGGGCCTCGTCCGTCCCGGCCAGCATGTTGCCCAGCATGACCGTGTCGGCTCCGGCCGCGATGGCCTTGGCCACGTCGCCCGACGACTTGACCCCGCCGTCGGCGATGACCGGGATGCCTTTCTCTCGGGCCGCCCCGGCCACGTCGGCGATGGCCGTGATCTGGGGTACGCCGCAGCCGCTGACGACCCGGGTGGTGCAGATCGAGCCGGGCCCGACGCCGACCTTGACCGCGTCCACCCCGCGCTCGATGAGGAGCCGGGCGGCTTCGGCCGTGGCGATGTTGCCGGCGATGAGCTCCTGCTCGGGAAATTCGCGGCGCAGGCGCTCGACCGCGCTCAGGACGCGTTCCTGGGCCCCGTGCGCGGTGTCGACGATGAGGACGTCCGCCTTGGCCGCGACCAGGGCCTTGGCTCGGTCGAGGGAATCATCGCCCACGCCGACGGCGGCGCCGACCCGCAGCCGGCCCAGGGCGTCCTTGGCCGAGTTGGGATACTGGATGCGCTTGAGAATGTCCTTGTAGGTGATCATGCCCTTGAGGCGGCCCGCCTCGTCCACGACCAGGATCTTCTCGATCTTGTGACGGTGGAAGAGCTTTTCGGCGTCCTCGAGCGAAGTCCCGACCGGGACGGTGACCAGCTCCTTGGTCATGATCTGCTCGATGGCGATATGGGAGCGGGTTTCGAAGCGGATGTCGCGATTGGTCAGGATGCCGACCAGCTTGTTATCCCCGTCCGTAATCGGCAGGCCGGAGATGTGGTACTTCTGCATGACCTCCTTGGCCTGGAAGATCTTGTCGGATGGACGCATGCTGATCGGGTCGTGGATCATCCCGCTCTCATGCCGCTTGACCTTGTCCACCTCGTCGGCCTGCGTCTCGAACGACATATTGCGATGGATGATGCCCAGGCCGCCGAGCTGGGCCAGGGCGATGGCCATCTTGGACTTGGTCACCGTGTCCATGGCCGCGGTCAACAGCGGGACGCGCAGGTCGATGCGGCGGCTCAGCCGGGTCGTGACGTCGGCCGCGGCGGGAACGACCGCCGAACGGGCTGGGAGAATGAGGACATCGTCGAAGGTCAAGCCTTCCTTGATCGGATAATCGAGCATCTCGCCTCCTTCGGCCGGTTTCGCGCCGGCTACTTGTGCCTTTTGCGGCCGGGAATCGAGGCGTGCGCCTGACGGGCTTTGGCCGGGCTTGGAGCGGGCCCTTCCGACTCGGCCCGTCCGGCGGAGCCGGGACGTTCATAGAGCCGGGGGGATTCGCGTTCGACGGGCCGGCGAATCTCCTGGTCCTCGGCCGCCGGCTGGATGTGGAACAAGGTCCGGATGGTCTCCTCTTCGACCCGGTCCAGCATGGCCTGGAACATGTCGAAGCTTTCCTTCTTGTATTCAACCAGGGGATCGCGCTGGCCATAGCCGCGCAGGCCGATGCCCTCTTTGAGGTAGTCCATGGCCAGAAGATGGTCCTTCCACTGGTTGTCGATGATGTGGAGGAGGATGATCCGCTCGAACTCGCGCATGCGCTCCGGGCCGATCAGCCGTTCCCTTTCCTCGTACAAAGCCTTCAGCCGGACGCGAAGCGCCTCGGCCAGGCTGTCGGACGTGATGCCCCCCCAATCCAGGCCGAGACCGTCGATGTCCAGCCCGAACTGGGCTCCGATCGCGGCCCGCAGAGCGGGTCGGTCCCATTCCTCGGCCCCCTTGTCCTTGTTGGCGTGGGTATCCAGGATCCAATCCAGAAGCTGGTCGACGAGCTCCAGGACGTAGTCGCGCATGGGCTTGCCGCCGAGGATTTCGAGCCGCTGGCGGTAGACCGTCGTGCGCTGCTTGTTCATGACGTCGTCATATTCAAGCAGGTGTTTGCGGATTCCGAAGTTGTGGCCTTCGACCTGCTTTTGGGCCCGTTCGATGGCCCGGCTGACCATGGGATGCTCGATCGGCACGCCCTCGCCCATGCCGAAGCGGGCCATCAGGCCGGACAAACGATCGGAGGCGAAGATCCGCATCAGGTCGTCTTCCAGGCTCAGAAAGAAGCGCGACGAGCCGGGGTCGCCCTGGCGGCCGGCCCGGCCGCGCAGCTGGTTATCGATGCGTCGGGCCTCGTGGCGCTCGGTGCCGGTGATGTGCAGACCGCCCAACGCCACGACCCGGGCATGCTCCTCGTCGGTCACCCGGCGGGCGGACTGAAGGGCCTTGTCCTGCTGTTCGGGGGTGGCCTTGGCGGGATCGAGACCCGCTTTGCGCATCTGGTCCCGAGCCATGACTTCGGCGCTGCCGCCGAGCAAGATGTCCACGCCGCGTCCGGCCATGTTGGTGGCGATCGTCACCGCCCCGGCCCGGCCGGCCTGGGCGATGATGCCGGCTTCCTGCTCGTGGTATTTGGCGTTGAGAACGACGTGCTTAATACCTTTTTTGCGCAGAAGAGTGCTCAAGTGCTCGGATTTCTCGATGGACGTCGTGCCGACCAGGACGGGCCGGCCGAGGGCCTGGATCTCGGTGATCTCCTTGATCACCGCGCCCCATTTCTCGGGAGCCGTGCGGAAGATGACGTCCGGATTCTCGAGCCGGACAAGGGTCTTGTTGGTCGGGACCTCCACGACTCCCAAGCCGTAGATGTGGTGGAACTCATCCGCCTCGGTGGCCGCCGTGCCGGTCATGCCGGCGAGCTTCTTGTACATCCGGAAGTAGTTCTGGAAGGTGATCGAAGCCAGGGTCTGATACTCCTGCTCGATCTTGACCCGTTCCTTGGCCTCCAGGGCCTGGTGCAGGCCGTCGCTATAACGGCGGCCGGGCATCAAACGGCCGGTGAACTCGTCGACAATGACCACCTTCTCGTCCTTGACCATGTAGTCGACGTCGCGTTTGAACAGGTAGTGGGCCTTGAGGGCCTGGTTGATGTGGTGGACGAGATCCATGTTCTCGAGGTCATAGAGATTGGAGATATGCAGGAAGCGCTCGGCTTCGGCCACCCCTTCCTCGAGCAGGGAGACGGCCCGGGCTTTTTCGTCGATCTTGAAGTGGGCCTCGGTTTTGAACCGGCGAACCAGCGTGTCGATCTTGAAATAGAGCTCCGTCGACTCCTCGGTCGGTCCGCTGATGATGAGGGGGGTGCGGGCTTCGTCGATCAGGATGGAATCGACCTCGTCGACGATGGCGTAGTTGAAGGGCCGCTGGACGAGATCGTCCAGCCGGAACTTCATGTTGTCGCGCAGGTAGTCGAACCCGAACTCGTTGTTCGTGCCGTAGGTGATGTCGGAGGCGTAGGCGGACTTTCGGTCGGCGTCCGGCATGTCGTGCTGGATGGTCCCGACGCTCAAGCCCAGGAAACGGAAGACCGGCCCCATCCATTCCGTATCGCGCTTGGCCAGGTAATCGTTGACCGTGACGATGTGGACGCCTCGTCTGGTCAAGGCGTTGAGGTAGGCGGGCAGGGTGGCGACCAGGGTTTTGCCCTCGCCCGTCTTCATCTCGGCGATGCGGCCGCTGTGCAGAACCGCTCCGCCGACGAGCTGGACGTCGAAATGGCGCATGGCCAACACCCGGCGCGAAGTCTCGCGGACGACGGCGAAGGCCTCGGGCATGAGGTCGTCCAAATCGGCGCCTTGGTCGAGACGGGATCGGAATTCCGCCGTTTTGGCCTGCAAGGATGCGTCGGATAAAACCTGCAAAGCGGGTTCGAAAACGGCGGCGGCAGGAACGACCGGAACGATCTTTTTAAGGGCCCGGTCGTTATCCGTGCCGAAGATTTTTTGTATAAGGCGCTTGACCATTGTCTATATTTAGCAGAAAGGATGCGGTTTTGTCAATTTGCGTCATCCGGGGCCGGGTTTCGCCGCAAGTCTTTTGAACTCGTTCCAATTTCCCGTTGCGCTCGGCTCTTTCTTATGCTATCTTGTTCGCCGCTTTATCTTTGGATTTCCCCGAGGAGGGATTTTTATGAGTCAGAACGGTAGCCATCTTTTTACTTCGGAATCGGTGACCGACGGTCATCCCGACAAGGTCTGCGATCAGGTCTCCGACGCCATCCTGGACGATCTTCTGGCCCAGGACCCCAACAGCCGGGTGGCCTGCGAAACGCTGGCCACGACCGGTATGGTCCTCATCGCCGGCGAGATCACGACGCTCGGCTACTGCGACTTCCAGAAAGTGGTCCGCCAGACCGTCCGCGACATCGGATATTCCAGGGCCCATTACGGTTTCGATTACGAGACCTGCTGCGTCCTGTCCTCCATCCACGAGCAATCCCCCGACATCGCCATGGGGGTCGACGAGCACGAGGGGCACGAACAGGGAGCCGGCGACCAGGGCTTGATGTTCGGGTTCGCCTGCCGCGAAACCGAAGAGCTCATGCCCATGCCCGTTCTGCTGGCCCATAAGCTCGTCCGGCGCCTGAGCGACATCCGCCGCCAGGACGTTCTCAAGTACCTTCGGCCCGACGGCAAGTCCCAAGTCACCATCGAGTACGAGGGCGACGTTCCTCGCCGGGTCGAAGCGGTCGTCATCGCCGCCCAGCACGACGCCGAGGTCAAGATGGAGGATCTGAGGCATGACATCCGCCGCCTGATCATCGATCCGGTCATCCCGGCGGCGATGATCGACAAGAACACCAAGTTCTTCATCAACGGCACCGGCAGATTCGAGCAGGGCGGACCGATCGCCGACACCGGCCTGACCGGCCGCAAGATCATCGTCGACACCTACGGCGGTGTCGGCAGCCACGGCGGCGGCTGCTTCTCGGGCAAGGATCCCTCCAAGGTCGACCGCTCCGGATCGTACATGGCCCGCTACGTGGCCAAGAACGTCGTCGCGGCCGGCCTGGCCGACAAGGTGGAGATCCAGATCGCGTACGCGATCGGCATTGCCGAACCGGTTTCCCTGATGATCGAAACGTTCGGAACCGCCAAGGTCTCCGAAGACAAGATCAAGGAGCTCATCCGGGCCCACTTCCCCCTGACCCCCAAGGCCATGATCAAGCACCTCGATCTCAAGCGCCCGATCTACCGCAAGACCGCCGCTTTCGGCCATTTCGGCCGGACCGAGCCCGAGTTCACCTGGGAGCGGACCGACAAGGCCGCCGTTCTCAAGCGCGAGGCCGGCCTGTAAACCGACCCGTCCGTCCAATTCATCACAAGGAGTGTCCGCATGGAATTCGACGTCAAAGACTTGAAGCTCGCCGATAAAGGCCGTCTGCGGATGGAATGGTCGGCCCGGTTCATGCCCGTCCTGCGTTCGATCAAAACCCAGTTCGCCAAGGACAAGCCTCTCAAGGGCATCCGGATCGCGGCCTGCCTGCATGTCACCACCGAGACCGGGAATCTCATCGAGACGCTCAAGGCCGGCGGCGCCGACGTCCGGCTGACCGCTTCCAATCCCTTAAGCACCCAGGACGACCTGGCCGCGACCCTGGTCAAGCATCACAAGGTCCCCGTCTTCGCCATCAAGGGCGAAGACCACAAGACTTACTACAAGCATATCCATCTGTCGCTCGGCCACGCCCCCCACATCACCATGGACGACGGCGCCGACCTGGTCACCATTCTCCACACCAAGCGGCAGGAGCTGCTCAAGCATATCATCGGGGGCACCGAGGAGACGACCACGGGTGTCATCCGGCTGAAGAGCATGGCCAAGCACGGCGTGCTTCGCTACCCGATCATCGCGGTCAACGACGCCGAAACCAAGCACTTTTTCGACAACCGCTACGGCACCGGCCAGAGCACCCTCGACGGCATCCTGCGGGCCACCAACGTCCTGCTGGCCGGCCAGAACTTCGTCATCGCCGGCTACGGCTGGTGCGGACGCGGCCTGGCCATGCGGGCCCAGGGAGCGGGAGCCCACGTCGTCATCACGGAGGTCAATCCGGTCAAGGCCATCGAAGCCATGATGGACGGCTACCGCGTCATGCCCATGGAGGAAGCGGCCAAGATCGGCGATGTCTTCGTCACCGTGACCGGCAATAAGTCGGTCATCTCGGCCCGCCATTTCAAGGTCATGAAGGATGGGGCCGTCGTGGCCAACTCCGGCCACTTCAACGTCGAAATCGACCTACCGGCCCTCGAGGCCATGGCCAAGGCCAAGCGCCAGGTCCGCGAATTCGTCATGGAATATACCCTGCCGGGCCGCCGCAAGATCTTCGTCCTGGGCGAAGGCCGGCTGATCAACCTGGCCGCGGCCGAAGGCCATCCGGCCATGGTCATGGACATGAGCTTCGCCAACCAAGCCCTGTCCGTCCTTCACCTGGTCAAGAACTCGGCCAAGCTGGACAAGGCGGTCTATTCCGTCCCTAAGGCCATCGACGCCGAAATCGCCCGGCTCAAGCTGGGAACCATGGGCGTACGGATCGATAAGCTGACGCCGGAACAGAAAAAATACCTGGCCGAGTGGCAGGAAGGAACCTGATCGGAACGGGCGGACGCTAGCGGCCTTCGATCCGCTTGAGCGTCTCTTCCACCCGTTGGCGCAGCTCCGCGTCTCCCGCCTGCGGCGTTTTGCGTTCGCCGAGCCGCTTCTGGATCGAGAGGAGCATGTCCCTGGCCTTGGCGAAATCTTCCTTTTTGGTGTAGACGATGGCCAGGTTGAACTCGACGTTGAGCTCCCTGGGCACGAGTTTCAGGGCCGTTTCATAGCTGGCTACGGCCTCGTCCAGACGGTTGAGCGACTCCAGGATCAGACCTTGGAGATTGTAGGCCAGAAGCGACTTGGGATTCTTGCGCAGGGATTTGGCGATGAATTCCAAGGCCGCCTCGGGCTTGTTCTTTTGGAACTCGATCTTGGCCAGGTTGAAGCTGGCATTGTAGTTCTCATCCAGGGCGAAGGCCTTGCGATACTCCGCCTCGGCCCGTTCCGCCAGGCCATTCTCCTGCAGCGCGGTGGCCAGGTTGTTGTGGGCGTCGGAGAAGGCGGGGGCGATCGCGACGCACTTTTCCAGAGCCGTGATCGCCGCCGGGAAGTCGCCCTTGATCATGTGGGCCAAGCCCAGGAGATTGAGCGAAAGCTGGTGCTTGGGATCGAGCGCCAGGGCCTGATTGAGGTAGGGGATGGCGTAGTCGGTCAAGCCGGCGTTCATGCAGACGACGGCCTTCTCGTACTGGTACTGAGGATCCTTCTCGCGCTTGGCCATTTGGGCTTTGGGGGAGGAGGCGCAGGCGGCGGCCAGTCCGACCGCCAGCAGAAGCGGAATGCAGGCTTTCATTTTCATCGCAAACCTCATAGGCCTATTTTACATCATTCGTCCTTGAGCCCGCGAGACATCAGGTCGTCGAGGGCCCGCCGCGGCTCCTTGCGGCGGTAGAGAATGGCGTAGACTTGTTCGATGATCGGCATCTCCACGGCTTCCCGCTTGGCCAGGTGAAAGGCGGAAAGCGTCGTCGGGATGCCTTCGGCCACGGCCCGCATTTCGCCGACGATTTCAGCCAGGGGCCGGCCCGCCCCCAGTTCCAACCCGACCCGGCGGTTGCGGCTCAAATGTCCGGTGCAGGTCAGGACGAGGTCCCCCATCCCGGCCAGCCCGGCGAAAGTCCGGCGCTGGGCTCCCAGCTTCGTCCCCAGGCGGGAGATCTCGGCCAGCCCCCGGGTCAGGAGGGAGGCCCGCGAGTTGTGCCCGAATTGGAGCGCGTCGGAGATGCCGGCGGCGATGGCGATGACGTTCTTCAGGGCCCCGCACAACTCGACTCCGACAAGGTCCCGGGTGGTGTAGACGCGAAGGCTCGAGCTGGACAGCTTCTGCTGCAGGCGGCGTGACAATTCGATGTCCGGCGAAGCCAGGACGAGGGCCGTGGGGTGGCCTTCCGCCACTTCCTTGGCGAAGCTGGGCCCGGAAAGAACGGCCAGCGGAGGCATGACGGGAGCGAAACACTCGGTCATGATCTCGGTCATCCGCTTGAGCGTGGACTTCTCGATACCCTTGGTCAAGCTGACCACGGCCTGTCCCGGACGCAGGCTTCCGGCCAGGCGCCCATAGATCCGCCGGCAATGCTGCGAGGG
>JAQULS010000054.1 GCA_028749235.1 Acidobacteriota bacterium
GGCGCCGCGCAGGGTGGCCGTGATCTTCCCCGCCTCGAGCTTCGGCACGTCGCCCGGTACGTCCGCCGGCCACTTGCCCCCCGCGGCCGAGAATTCGCTCGTGCCTTGTTCGGTTTTAACCGTCATCTTGTTGCCGGAGATGTCGATATCGGCCTTCCCTTCGTCGGTTTTGACCGATATCTTGCCGCCGCTCAAATCGACGTCGGCCTTGCCGCCGGAGGCCTTTTCCATGGCGTTTTCGATGGCCTTTTCGGCCCGCGTTTCATTTGCTTTCCGGCAGGCTCCGGCCAGGACCAAGGCGGAAGCGACCACGATAAGTAGGGCCGGGAATCCAAACGTCTTGTGATTGCGAAGCATGGGCTCTCTCCTTTCGTCGATGGGCGGCCCCATTGTACCGTTTTCACGGCGGGCTGGGAATCCCCCGGGCCGGGCGGGGCCGCCAGTCCCGCCGCTTCAGCAAAACGCCGGCGTTTGACCCGATCGATCCTTTCGTTTACGATAAACGGGTTCAATGACCGGCAAGGAGTCTTCCCGATGAAAAAATCCGCCTTCCTTCTCTTGGCCGCCCTTCTGCTCGCGGCCGCCCCCTTCTTGGCCGCGCAACCTGCGGCTCCCAAGGCCGAAACCCCCATCCTGCTGACGTCCTGCGGCCAGAGTCCCGGCGTCGGCATGATGAGCGTCATCCTGCGCAAGGTCGGGCTGGCCTACGACCTCTCCCCCCTGGCCACCACGGCCGATCTCAAGGCCAAACCCTACAAGACCCTGATCGTGGTCATGGGCGCCAGCCTCAAGGGCATGGGCGCCGCCGGCATCGCCATAGAGGACGAGCTCAAGCGGACGGGCGCTCTCATCGACGAAGCCCGCAAGCTGAAGATGAAGGTCATCGGCGCCCACGTCGAGGGCATGAAGCGGCGGGCCCAGGGCGCCGACGCGGGCGACACGACCGACGAGCAGTCGATCGACGCCGTAGCCCCCCGGGCGGACATCCTGCTCGTCTGGAAGGACGGCAACACGGACGGCCGCTTCAGCGCCATCGCCGCCGCCAAGAAGCTCGCCTTGATCGAGTTTGAGAAGCAGCTCGACATGGTCAAGATCTGCGAGACGCTCTTCAAGTGAAGAGCGTCCCAGCCGCCTAGGCCTTTTTAATCTTCACGAACCCGGCCGTCTCCAGCACCCGCAGGTAGTTCTCCACGTCCTTCAGGCGGACGCCGGCGAGATGCGCCGCGGCGGCGTTTCGAATCTGCAAGGCGTTGCGCCGGCCATCGATGAGGTTGCGGAGCTCGGATTCGGACCGCCCCAGGGAATAAGCCGGGGCGTCTTTCATCTCGCGCTTGGCCGCGGCGAAGGCCTGGGAATCGAAGAGGCCCTTCATCTTATCCGTCGGCACCGGGACGAGCCTGGCCAGCCGGATCTCGTCGGCCGTCAAGACGATCCTTTTCGGGGCCGTCTTGGTCTCGGCGCAGCGCAGCCGGTAGATCTCCTCCAAGCTCTTGGCCGCGGGAACGCTCGCTCCCCGTAAGGCCGTGATCTGGGCCTTCAGCAGGGCCTCCGGCCGGGTTTCGCCCTTTTTCATGAAGAAGCGGATCGAGTCCAGGGCGTCCTCTTCGTATAGGAAAGCCTGGGCTGTGATGTTGTCGGCCTCGCGGTAGGCATCGTCCAGCCCGGCGGCGGCGGCTTCGCGAACCAGGGCTTCGGCTCGGGCCTTCTGGCGGCCGATCCGCTCGAAGCCTCGGGCGCCGACCTCCTCGATCATCCGCTCGACCTCGGCCGGGCCGGCCCCGGCCATGACGACTGCCGAGGCGGCTGAAATGACGACGACCCGCTTGAGCTGGGTCGAGTCCGACTTGTCGACGGTGTCGCCGCTCGTGTGGTACCACTGGTCGGGCCAGACGATCATGAAGGCCGAGGGGACGCGGATGCCGCCGTGGGTGAAGATCTGGTGGTCCGAGCCGCCCGAGAACGGATCAATGACATAGTAGAAGGGATCGCGTGAGCCGGTCGGGGACCAGACGGGAAGATAGGCCTCCTTGCCGTCGTCGTTGCGCTGGGTCGTGCCCATCCACTCGTAAAAGGCCCGGACCACGTCGTTGAGGTAGGTCGGGAGCGACCAGGGCGTCTGGATGAGCTCCATCAGGCTCTGGTTCTTGATCAGGCCCTCGCCGACCATGTCGTGATTGATGTTGGCGAAGAATCGGCGGCTGATCTCGGGATGCATCTTGATATAGGCGCTGGTCCCGGAAATTTCGGGGACGAACAGAAAGCGCACGGAGCGCTTGAGCGCCGGGATCGTCTTGTCGTCGATCATCCGGCGCAGGGTGCGGGCCGTTTCCAGGATGGCGACGCAGCCGCTGATGTTGTCGTTGGCCCCCTGCTTGGCCACGCCCTCGTAGAGGTGGGCGGTGAAGACGAGCTCCTCGTTCGGGAATTCGGCGCCCGGGATGACCGCCTCGACCATCTGGTCCTTGGCTTCGACCGTCTGGGTCTCGGCCATGGCCCGGACCTCGATCGCACTGCCCCGCTCGAGCTGGTCGCGCAGGTCGTTGCCCATCCGGGTCGAAACCATGAAGCCGGCCGCCGGCTTGCCTCCCTGGCTTTCGCCGCCCCGGCCGCCGATGGAGCTCCAGCCGACCTCGTCGGGATCGAACTCGGGATGGCTTGAGCTGTAGCCGATCACGGCCAGCGCTCCGTACTTCTCGACGCCCAGGCGCTGTCCGGAGCCGGGAGAGCCGTTGACCAGGATGATCTTGCCCTTGACGTCCTTGCCCTCGTAGAAGCGGTCCTGGTTGCCGGGGCCGACGTAGACGAGCGGCGCGGTGACGTCCATGGTCGCCGAGCCCTGGCAGAGCATGGCGGGGACCTCCTTGAGGTCGGCGATCTTGCGCAGCGTCGGCTTGGTGATCCACAGCTCGCCCCGAACCGCGTCCCAGGTCTTGGGCGAGCGGGTCGGCAGGTCGATGATCCGGCAGTCGGGAATGCCGTATTCCTTCAGCCGTTCGATCAGGAACCGGGGCTCGAAGTAGCCGTCGCGGTATTCCTCGGCCTTGCGGTTGCGATTGACACCGGCCAGATAAATCTCGTTCTGAAAAGCCAGGTCGCCCGAGGCTTCGTTGACGATGGCCCGCATGAGCGGGAGCGGGAGCAGGGTGCGCGGGATGCCCTCGGCGGGCTGGGCCGCGAGGACGGGAGTCAGAAGGGCCAGGGCGGCGGCCGCGCCGGCCAGAAGAGCGATGCTGCGTTTCATGGCGGACCTCCAAACGGATAGACCCGGTTATTCTAGCCGCAAAGCCATCGGGCATCAAATACCAGACACATACTTAATTCCCCTTAAGCCCCCTGCTCCGACATGCGAATGGTCATCGCTCTCTCTTCGGTCGCGAAACGGCGCGAAATGAGTATGTGTCTGGTAATTGCGCCGGAGAATCCTTTAAAATAGCTTCACGCCAAAGGAGCCGCCATGTCCTTCACTTCGGCCGATGCCGCCAAGATCAAAATCACCGCCGTGGACGTTTTCGTCTACGACCTGCCCCTGCAGCAGCCGTTCCGGATCGCCATCGGAACGATGGAAGCCGCCAACGACGTTCTCATCCGCCTGCGCACGGACGCGGGCCTCACCGGTCTCGGCGAAGCCTGCCCCTTCCCGCCCATTACGGGCGAGACCCAGGCCACGAACATCGCCGCGGCCAAAGCCCTGCGGGAAATCGTCCCCGGCCGCAATCCCCTGGAAGTCGAGAGCCTGCTCCGGACGTACGGCGCCTTGCTCCATTCGAACCCCAGCTTGACGGCCGCCTTCGACACGGCCTGCCATGACATCCTGGGCCAGGCCGCCGGCCTGCCGCTCTACCGGCTTTGGGGCGGGGACAGGACCAGCTTCGAAACCGACATCACGGCCGACCTGGATACGCCGGCGGCCATGGCCGAGCGGGCCGCGGGCTTCGTCGCGGCGGGCTTTTCCATGATCAAGATCAAAGTCGGCCAAGGCCGGGAGGCCGACCTGGAGCGCCTGCGGGCCATCCGGGACACGGTCGGCGCCGGGATCCGGCTTCAGATCGACGCCAACCAGGGCTGGTCTCCGTCCACGGCCAAGGACACGCTCAAGAAGATGGAGCGCTTCGACGTCCTCTTCTGCGAACAGCCCGTCCTGGCCTCGGACATCGACGGCCTGCGCGACGTTCGGCGGACCAGCCCCATTCCGGTCATGGCCGACGAGGCGGTCTACGGCCCGGCCGACGCGGTCCGCCTGATCAAGGCGGAGGCCTGCGATTCGCTCAACATCAAGCTGATGAAGGCCGGGAGCCTGACGGCCATGCGCAAAATCGCCCACGCCGCCGAAGCCGCCAACATGCCCTGCATGGTCGGCTGCATGCTCGAGTCCCGCCTGGCCCTGACCGCCGCCGCCCACGTCGTCGCGTCCCACCGCAACATTCTGTGGGCCGACCTGGACGGCCACAGCTCGCACCGGATCGACCCGGTGATCGGAGGGATGGGCTTCGGCCGCGGCCGCGTGACCCTGCCGGAAGGGCCCGGTTTGGGCGCCTCGATCGATCCCGCATTCCTGGAGAAACTGCCGCGGGTTTGAAACGGCGGCGGTCTAGAGGACCCGCTTGAGCTCGTCCAGAAGCCGGTCGATCTGGGCCGCCGTATGGGTCGAAAAAACGGTCGCCCGCAGAACGCCTTCCGAGGGGGAGCCGGCGTAGACGAGCCGGGCCAGCGCGAGGCCCCGATCGAACAGGGCGTCCTGGACCCGCTTCATCTCGGAAGCCGGCGCAAGCGCCCAGGCCGCGATGGGCACCGGCGAATCGTCGACGGGCAGGCCGAGCGCCCGCAGGCCCGATTTCAACCGGGCGGCATTCCGGCGGAGATCGTCCCTCCATTCGGGATGGGCGGCCAGAAGCTCGACGCCTTTGGCCGACGCCGCGGCGATCGGGGTCGGGGTCGGGGTCGTCCCGGCGTAGGCCTCGACGGCGGCGCGAACCCGGTCGGCCCGGGCTCGGGCGAGCGGCAGGAATCCCCCATGGCCGCCGAAGGCCTTGCTCAACGTCCCGGCCGCGATGAGGGCGGGGCCGGGCTCGAGGCCGAAGTGATCGAGCGTCCCGCGGCCGTGCGGGCCCAGGACGCCGACGCCGTGGGCGTCGTCCACGGCGAGGACGCCCCCGCGGCGCGCCGCGGCATCGAGGAGGTCGGGCAGGGGGGCTATGCGGCCGAAGGTCGGAAAAACGCCGTCCGTCATGACGAGCGGCCGGCCGCCCTTGGGCAGGCCGGAGGCCATCTTGTCTTCCAGGTCGGCCGGGTCGGCATGACGATAATAGATGACGGGCTTGCCGGAGGCGGCCGCGCCGTCCTTGAGGCTGAAGTGGGCGTGCTCGTCGAGGAACGCCGCCTCCCAGGCCGGCTCGGCGGCGCGGGACAGGAACAGCCCGCTCATGTAGCCGGATGGATAAAGAACCGCGTCTTCGGTCCCGAAGAAAGCGGCCAGCCTCCGTTCGAGATCGAGGAGCACGGGGTTGGTCCCGAAGCCTGCCCGGGTGGTGGCAGCGTGCGTGCCCATTCGGAATCCCTCGATCCCGGCCCGGACGACATCGGGGTGGCCGTGCAGGCCGAAATACCCCGTCCCGGCGAAGTAGAGAAAAGTCCGGCCGTCGATGACGGTTTCCGGCCCCGGCGCGCTCTGCATCACGAACATGGCCCTATGATACGGGGGTCAGGTCTTAAGATTCAAGATATCTTCCGACAAGCTCCCCCGACCGGGCCGTTCCGGTCGCGAAACATCTTGAATCTTAAGACCTGACCCCTTCCCATTCTTAAGGGTTTCCATTACATTAGAGGCCTCGCGGAATCCACGAAGAGGAGCTCCCGCCGATGAGCATGACCGCCTCGGCCTCCATCATCCTGGCGGCGATGGTGGCCGGTTACGCCGTCGCCAAGATCCTGAAGCTTTCCACCGAGCTGTCGATGCTGGCCGCCGCCCTGGTCGGCGCGCTGGCCGGCGGCGCCGGCTTTCCGGCCCGCCATATCGTCGAGGGGGCCTTCACCTACCTCGACATCTGTCTGATCTTCATCACCGCCACCCTGTTCATGAACCTGCTCATGGAGTCGGGCGGGGTGGCCTTCGTCGTCCGCCGCATCCTGGTTCGCTTCCATCGCCACAAGGCCGTCCTGTTCGTGATGCTGGCCGTGCTGCTGCTCATCCCCGGCGCCCTGACCGGAGCCGGCAGCGTCACCGTGCTCATCGTCGGCGGCATGGTCGCCACGATCCTCGGCTACATGGGCCTGCCCAAGGCCAAGGCGGCGGCCATCGTCTTCGTCATCGCCGGCTTGAGCGCGGCCGCCCCGCCGGTCAGCCTGTGGGCCATGCTGACGGCGGCCGGCGTCAACATGCCCTACGTCGGGTTCTTCCTGCCGCTGCTCATCCCCTGCGTCCTGCTGGCCCTGCTGACCATCTTCATCCTGGGCTGGAAAGCCAAGCCGGCCGACCTGGACATGGCCCTGCGCGAGCTGCCCGAAGCGCCGGCCGGGATGAACTGGTTCAAGATCGCCGCTCCGTTCGCGGTCTTCTTCGCCTTGGTCGTCGCCGGGCGGGCCTGGCCCTTCGATGTCCCCATTCTCGGCCTGCCGATCATCTTCGCGGCCGCCGCCGTGGTCACCATCGCCCTTTCGCCCCGGCGCCTCGACGTGCTGGAGATCGCCCGCCGCACCGTCCACCAGCTCCTGCCGCTCATCGGCACGCTGACCTGCGCCGGCATCCTGGTCCAGATCATGACCCTGACCGGAGTGCGGGGCCTGATCGCCATCACGGTCGTCACCCTGCCGCTGCTGATCGTCATCCTAAGCCTCTTCGTCACCCTGCCCCTCTCCGAAGCCGTGCTGATGTGGGGTGCGGCCCCGGTGTTGGGCGTGCCGCTCGTCCTTCTCTTCAACACCCTGAACATGAATCCGGTCATCGCCCTGGCCGGCATGAGCATTATCTGGCCGCTCGGCGACGCCATCCCTCCCACCGCCATCATCGGCCGGCTGACGGTTGAGACCGTGGGGCTGAAGGAATCCTACGGCCGCTTCCTGCGGGCCTGCCTGGTCCCCGCCGTCCTGATCGTCGTGGTCGGGACGCTGATGGTCTTCTTCAGCAAAAAGCTGGCCTTCCTGACGGTGTTTTAAAGGAGAGCCGCCATGATCATCACCATCCTTTATTATCTCCTGGTGGCCGCCACGGCCGGGCTGATCATCTGGAACATCTTCAAGACCAAGAAATGGCAGGAAGAGGCCCTCTACGTCATCGTTCTCATTCCCTTCCTGCTCCGGCTCCTCCGGCTCAAGTGAGGCCCGCCATGACCCGAAAAATCCTGATTCTCGCTCTCGGCGCCCTCCTGGCCGTCTTCGCCGGCCTGGGCTTCTACAACATCCGGCACCTCCGGGAGCCGGTCGTCCTCGGCCCCGGCGTAGCCGAAGTCAAGACGCTGTCCGAGTATTTCCCCGCCCTCAAAGGGTCGGTCAACGACTGCAACATCTACGTTCTCGGCAACGCCAAGCCGGGCGGGACCATCCTGATCCTGGGCGGCTCGCACCCCGAGGAGCCCTCCGCCCGCCTGGCCGCCTGGGTCATGGCCGAGAACGGCATGGTGGACCAGGGCCGGGTGTTCATCGCACCCTCGGCCAACCGCAGCGGCACCAAGGTGACCCGGCCCGGGGGCGCCTACCCCGCTAGCTACACCATCCCGACCCCGTGGGGCGGCCAGACGTTCCGCATGGGCGACCGCTGGGCCAGCCCCCTCGACCAATGGCCGGACCCCGAGGTCTTCATCCACTACCCGTCCAGGCAGAACCTGGCCTACATGGACGTCCGCAACTTCAACCGGGCCTGGCCCGGCCGGCCCGACGGCACCCTGACCGAGAAAACCTGCTACGCCTTCATCGAGATGATCAAGAAGGAGAAGATCGACATCGTCATCGATCTCCACGAGGCGGAGCTCCAGTACCCGGTCATCAGCACCATCGTCGCCCACCAGAAGGGGGCGGACCTGGCCGCCCTGGCCTCGATGGTCATCTCCGGCGAGGAGTTCAACATCGGGGTGGAAAACTCGCCCAAGGCCCTGCGCGGCCTGTCCCACCGCGAGATCGGCGACGCCACGGACGCCGTCTCCCTGCTCCTCGAAACGCCCGAGCCTTTCCTCGACGCCACCCGCGGCCGGACCGACGCCCAGCTTCTCCTGACCGGGCAGGACGAATTCGTGGTCCGGGCCGGCAAGCGCGGTCTGCTGTTCGAAAAGATCGACAAGAAGGGCTGGCCCATCGACGTCCGGGTGGGGCGCCAGACGTCCACCATCCTGACGCTTCTCGACCTCTGGTCGCAGGATCATCCGGAGCGCGCCATCCTCCTCAAGGACGTGCCCAAGTACGCCGAGGTCATCGCCAAGGGGACGGGAGCCTTCCTCAAGGATCCCAAGGCGGCCGACCCCGCCCGAATCCGCTACGAATAGCGCCCGCGGGCCGGCCCCGTCAGTAGCGCCAGCCCAGGACGGCCCGGGCCACGACGTTCATGACGATCGGCACGGCCCAGACGATCGAGACGGCCATGATCTTCGCCGCCTTAGTCTTGCGGCCCAGAACGAAGATAATCGCGGCGAAAAATTCGAAGTATCCGAAGACGAAGATCAGCCAGATCCCGCCCCAAGACCGGTTCCAAAACGGGTATTCCCAGACCAGGTGGCCGCCCAGGTTGAGCAGGACCTCGACGAAGACGCAGAAGGCGGCGTAGCCGACGGCCCAGAACCAGCGGTTCGGCAGACCCAGGATCTTTTTCTTCGGATCGTCGTCCAGACTGTGGTAATAGACCAGCCCGCACAGGGCGAACATGAACATGATCTCGATGTTCCAGCCGACCATCGTCCGCAGCGCCGTATCCCCGGGGGTCGTCCAGAAGGCGGAGCGGCCGGTCAAGACGAGCACCCAGCCGTTCCAAGTCTCGTTGAAGAAGTCCATGCCGAAAAGCGTCAGCCCGGCCAAGACGGCGTCCCAGTTGCCGGAGCGGCGGGCCTCCTTGGTCTCGCGGGCGTAGACATAGAAGACGATCGCCAGCAGCGGGATGGCATACCACTTGATCATGGTCCAATCCCACAGGCCGGACAGGGCGGCGACGGAAGCTTGAGTCATGGCGTTCCTCCCCGAGGCTTGAAGATGCCCGCACTATAGCGGCCTCCAGGCGGGAGTGTCAAGAACGGCCGGATCGGCCATGAAAGAGGGGCGGCGGGAGGAAGATCGGGTCGGATTGACATCGCCGAAAGGGCGGCGATATAGTACGGGCACGAAGAGGAAAGAGTTTCCAGTTCTTATGAAAGGGGTCATCATGCGAGTTTGCCGCGCGCTTTTTTTAGGTCTCCTCATTATCGCCGCCGCTTCGGCTCTCCCCCGGACCGGCCAGGAAGCAGCGTTGACGACGACGGAAAAAAGCCTGGCCGACCAGATCAACAAAATCCGCACGGACAGCGGCCTGCCCGCGGTGGAGATCTCGACTTCGCTGACCCACGTCGCCCGGGCCCATGTCGGCGACCTCAACGGCAACCACCCCGACACCGGGGAGGACGGCCGGGGCGAAGATTGCAACCTGCACAGCTGGTCCAACCGGGGCTCATGGACGCCGGTCTGCTACACCGACGATCATATCTATCAGAATCTGATGTGGTCCAAGCCGGGAGAGATCACGGCCTACACCTCCAACGGCTACGAAATCGCCTCTTTCTACAGCGGGGGCATGACCCCGGAGACCGCCGTAGCCTCCTGGAAGGGCAGCCCCGATCACCTGGCGGTCATAGCCAATACGGGCATCTGGGCCCCCCACCCCTGGAAGGCCATGGGGGTCGGCATCTCAGGCAATTATGCCTGTGTCTGGTTCGGCGAGATCACGGACCCGGCCGGGCCGCTGGCCGTAGCGACGGGCACGCCGACCACCGTACAGGACTACCCCGATGTCCGAGCCTTTGCCGGCGGCCTGGCCCTCTCGGTCACCGACACCACGATCGCCGGGACCGAGCCCCTCAAGCTCGTGCTCGGCCTGAACGGCCGCGACACGGCCGACCTGGCCAACTGCCGCTATGTCATCCAGCAGAAGACCGCCGACGGCGGCTGGAAATTTATCTTCCACAGCCACCGGGGCTTCTTCGAGGATTTGACCATGACCCCCGGCGAGATCAAGAAGTGGCACTGGACCCGCAAGGTGGACGAAGGTCAGGCGGCGCCCGTTCCGGGGAAATACCGGATCAAGTTCAAGGCGCCCCGGTTCACCTCGGACATCATCTTCCAGGAGTTCGAGATCCTACGCTGAGGCCAGGCGGCGGGAATCCCCGGCTCATCCTCCGAGGGGTTGCTGCGTTCAGCGCCGGGTCCTGATCTCGAATTCCCGGCTCAGCTCGCTCGGCGTCTGGCCCGGAAGCTTCACGGTCAGCTTGTAACGGCCCACCTCGGCCAGCGTGCGGCCGCTCGTGTCGTAGCGCATCCAAACCCACTCGTAGGTCGCTCCGGCCGCCATCGTCCCCGGATTGAACGCGCTTCGAGTGCCCGAATCATAGAAGATGTGCCAGCCGTCCTCCCTCATGACGGAGACGGTATAGGACTGTCCGCTGATGGCGACGCTCCTCGTATTGTGGTTGACCAGCTTGAAGGGAGTGTTGACCCCGTAAATGTAGGAAGGCGGCAGATCCAGGGCGAAGCTGCCCTGCATATCGGGCAGATCGGTCGCGGTGACCGGACCCGACGGCGCCCGTATGGTGAAGCGGCAGCCGGGCGCCTGGTCGCCGATGCGGAAGACGACCCGGTAAGCGCCCGGCTCGACCTGGCGGCCTTGGCTGTTCTTCTGGTTCCACTTGAGGGTCAGCCATTCGCCGGGGTCCAGGCTCTGGTTGTCATCGCGTGAGCGGGGGGTCAAGGAGTACGAATAGACCGTGCTCACCGTCGTCCGCTCATCCACGGTCGTCTCCTTCTTGATCTCCCACAGGGCGCCCGTCAGGGGCATGGCCACGGGCGAGGCTTGGCTGACCCGGACGACGCCGGCCAGGACCTGTTCGCCGCTGTCGTATTCCAGCTTGTCCAGGGTAGTATCAATAAGGGCCCCGGCGGTCGTGTTGCGCATCAGGACGATCCCCTTGTCGCCGGCGATGAAGCCGTAGTCCTTGTCCAGCATCCAGATGTCGTTGAGCTTCTCGGCGACGGGCCAGTAACTCTTGGCCGTGGGGCCCGGCTGCAGCTGCGCGACCACGCCGTTGTCCCCGACGACCCAGCCGTCGTCCTTACCGAACATCCATAGGCCTCGCAGGAGGCCCTGATTGATGTTGAAAGTGAACTGGCGAAGGCCCGCCTTTTGGTACGTCGAAACTCCGGGACTGAAGGCATAAACGGTCTTACCGGCCAGGTAGTGGAACTTGCCTTCGGGAACGCCGAAGACCCGGCTGCCCGGGCCGTTGATGATGGCGTCCAGGGCGGCCGTGTTGTAAAAGGCGCTCGCCTGCCCGGTCTTCAGGTCCAGTCGCACGTAAACGCTATCAGTCCGGGGCGGATTCTGGTGGGTCTGGTAGCGGCAGGACATGACATAGATCCGCTTTTCCAGGTCCGCCGTAAGGTCGGTGACCAGGCTCAAACGGCCGGCGGTGACCTGGCTTGTGGACCAGATGGCCGTGGTCGTGTCCGTCCAGGTCCGGCCGTCCCAGCGGAAGAGATGCCCCTCTTCTCCGGCGATCAGCCCGTCCTGCTTGTTGAGGAAGGCGATGGCGCAGCATTTGAAGCCCTTGATGCCCTCCGCGGTGGCCAGCTTCCAAGCCCGCCCGTCCCAATGGTAGATGCGGCCGTAATAGTTGGCGGTGTTATAACCCACCGCCCAGCCGTCGGTGTTGGAGAACATGTAAATATCCCGCAGCCGGACGCCGTCCGGCAGCTCGACCTTGTAAGCCGTGAATTTCTCCCCGTCCCACTTCAGGATGGTGCCGTTGTCGCCGGCGAACCAAACCGACTTCTTGGATGCCGCGGTGACGGCATTGAGGTTTTCCAAGACCCCGGTGTTGCCCATCTTGATCCAGGGCATCGTCTCGGCCTGGCCGGCCCAGACGGACGCGGCTGGAAACGCTGCCATGACCAGAGCGGCGATGCACAGACCCGTCGATAAAGATCTCGATAAACCGTGATTCATGATCCCTCCTCCCGACCTCCCGCAGCGCGGGGAATACCTATGCGACCGATATAACACAGGGTCCGTGTGAAGGTCAAACGCGCCGCGGGCTTGGCGCGTCAGGGCGCCCAGGACCAAAGCGGCGCAGAGCGCCCGCCGGCCCATGCCCTTGTCGGCCTTGTCTGCCTTGTGCTTCATGGTCTTTGACCTCCATCGCATGGATGATAGGCCGGGCGGGGGCTGCGATTGTCACTCAACCGAAAAACGATTGTAAAAGAATCCCCCCGTCCATTGATTTCCCGGCTGGGGCAGGCTACACTCCCGGCGGACGACCGTGGACCAAAATTATTTAAACCGCCTGCGCTCCGGAGACGAGGCCGCTTTCCGCGCCCTGGTTGAGGAGCATCAGAACCGGACGGTCAACATCTGCTTCCGCTTCCTGCGCAACGAGGAGGACGCCCGGGACACCGCGCAGGAAGTTTTCCTGGAAATCTACCGCGCCTTGCCCGGATTCCGCGGCGAGTCGGAGCTCGGAACCTGGATCTACCGGATCGCGACCACCAAATCGCTGGACGCCCTGCGGCGGCGCAAGCGGAAAAAGCGGCTGGACGCCCTGCGCGGAACGGGCGGATCCGATGAGCTCGACGGAGCGGCGGCCGACGGAGGCTCGGATCCCGGGCGCGTCCTTGAGGAAAGGGAGAGGGCCGACCTCCTCCGCGAGGCCGTCGAGTCCCTGCCCCGCAGCCAGCGAATTGCCGTGACCCTGGCCAAGTACGAGGGGATGAGCAGCGCCGAGATCGGCCGCGTCCTGGGGACATCCGCCGTCGCAGTCGATTCCCTGGTTTACCGGGCCCAAGCGGGCCTGCGCCGAAAGCTAGCCAAGATTTATGGCCGGCGGTTGAAGAACGAGGCCGAAGTCAGTCCGTCAGAATCTCCATCCGGAGGCGTCTAACATGGAAGAGAGGAGAAAAGGCCCGCCCCGCGGGCTCCCCGCCATGTCCAGAAAGGAAACAATCGAACGGGAAGTCGAGGCGACGCTCCATGGCTTCGAAACGGACCGACGCCTTGCGGACGATCCCGAATTCTACGCCGCCCTGCGCCGCAGGATCCGGGCCGAGGAACGGCCCGCCGCCCCGCCGGCCGGCGGTTTCTTCCGCCGCCGGATTCTCGTCCCCGCCCTCCTGATCGTCATGGTCGTGCTCAATATCGTCACCGCCCTGGCCGTGACCAGGATCCGTAAAACCGAGATCGAGACGCGGGAGCAGGGCCTGACCGCTCTCGTCCAAAGCTACGCCGCCGAGCAGGCCGAATTCGCTTCCTATTTGAAATGAAGGGGAGGCCGCCCATGGATGCACCCGCCAAAAAACCAAGCACGCGCTGGGCTATCGGCCTCCTGATCGCCCTCAACCTCGTCACTCTGGCCGCCATATGGCTGACCGTCATTCGGCGGCCCCACGACGGCGGTTGGCCCCAGGCCGGCCGGGGGGGACCGGAGGAAGTCCAGATGTTTCTTCGCCGGGAGCTGGGGCTGTCCGACAAGCAGGCCAAAACGTTCGAGGAGATCCGGGACAAGTTCGTCGCCGGCTCCCGCCCCACCCATGACGAGATCATCAAGCTCAAGGAGCAGATCCTGGCCGAGATGTTCAAGCCGGCCCCCGACCGGACGGTCCTGGAATCCCTCACCTCCCGGATCGGCGTATTGCAGGGAGAGGAACAGAGGCTTCTCTTCCTTCATTTTCTCGACATGATGGCGGCCTGCGGACCGGACCAGAAGCCCAAGTTCCAATCCATTCTGCGCGAGTTCATGATTCGGATCGGGGCTCTGGAACCCGCCGGACCGCCCGAGCAGGATGGGGGCCCCGGCGACCCGCCCGGCGAACGTCCGTCGGATGCCCGGCGCTGACCGCCGCTGTTTTTATCGACATCCGAGGATCGTCTTCGGCCTTTCCCCCTCTTTTACGGCAGGACCGCGAATCCTGCTGACGATTCCTGCGCCGTTCTTTTTGTCCGCCAGATTCTCCCCTGTTTATCGTCTGATGAAATGAAGACCGGAATTTCTCATGGAGACACGCATGAACAAACGAATCTGGATCACGGTCCTGCCGGTGGTCTTCCTGGCGAGCCTGGCGATCGCGGCCCAAATGCCGCAGCAGAAGCCGCAGGATGTCGCCGCCAAGATCAAGAAATGGCAGGCCGCGCTGAACCTGACCGAGAAACAGGCGGCCGATATCCGCCAAGTCCTGGAACGGACCGGCGGGCCGGGCGGCGAGCAAGGGCCCCCTCCCGGCGGCGATGAAATGGGGCCTCCGCCCGGCGGGGGCGGCGGCATGCCTCCCATGGGCATGGGCGGACGCAGCGACCGCGAGGTCGAGGCGCTTCTGACCAAGGACCAGGCCGTGAAGTTCCGGGCCCTGCGCAAGACGGAGCGCGTCGATGAGCAGCTGGCCCAGCTGACCGAGCAATTGAAGCTCACGCCGGACCAGGCGGTCAAGATCAAGGCCGTTCTGGCCGCCGCCGACGACCGGGAAGCCGGCTTCCGCGACTCCTCGCCCGAAGACGGGCCGCCGGACTTCGAGGCCCTCATGGCCCTGCAGGAGAAGCGCAACGCCGAGATCATGGCCGTTCTGACACCGGCCCAGAAGAAGATCTTCGAGGCATCGCAGCCGGAACGGCGCTGACGCGTCCGGTCCAGCGGCTTCCATCGATATAATCCTCATGGCCGGGGGGAAACCCCCGGCGATGGGGACGGCGGCGATCCAGCGCCAAGGGAGAAAACGCATGGATGTCAAAGTGCCCGGCAACAAGAAAAAGAAGAAAAAGAAACGGATGATCAGGATCGGCATCCCGGTCTTGGCGGCGATCGGCCTGCTCGCCTTCGTCCTCATCCGCAGCGGCCGAACCGAGATCCCCGAGTACAATATCGACCCTCTGGCCAAGGGGCCGATCGAAGACACGATTGCCGCGGCCGGAACGCTCAACCCCATCGACACAATCGAGATCGGAAGCCAGGTTTCGGGCAAGATCGTCAAGCTCTACGCCGACTACAACTCCCAAGTCAAGGCCGGCCAGGTCGTGGCCATGCTCGATCAGGAGATCCTCAAGAGCAAGGTTGCCACGGCCGAAGCCAACGAGGGAAGCTCCAAGGCCGCCGTCGAGGAAGCCCAAACGGCCCTGGCTGTGGCCAAGAACAAGCACGATCGGAACACGGCGCTCTTCGCCCAGAACCTGCTCTCGTTCGAAGACAAGGAGTCGGCGGACTCCAATTACCTGTCCGCCCAAGTGACGCTGAAACAGGCCTCCAACACCCTGTCCCAGGCCGAGGCGTCTCTGCGCCAGGCCCGGGTCGACTTGTCTCACGCCGTCATCACCTCGCCGATCGACGGCACCGTCCTGGAGCGCTCCGTCAACCTCGGGCAGACCGTGGCGGCCAGCATGTCCACTCCCGTCCTGTTCAAGGTCGCCACCGATCTGACCCATTTGCACCTCCAGTGCAGCATCGACGAGGCCGACATCGGCAGCGTCAAGGAGGGCCAAGAAGTCCGCTTCACGGTCGACGCGGTGGAGGACCGGACCTTCAGCGGCACGGTCAAGCAGGTCCGCTACGCCTCGGTCACCACGTCCAACGTCGTGACCTACACCACGATCATCGACGCCGACAACTCCGAACTTCTGTTGCGGCCGGGCATGACCGCGACCGTGACGGTCGTCACCGCCCAGGCGTCCGACGTCTTCCGGGTGCTCAACTCGGCCCTCAAATACAACCCGCTCACGGCAACGGCGGACCTGACCGCCCAGGCCCACAAGCTGCGGAGCGCCTCGCGGCATACGAGCGCGCTCTATGTCATGGACGATCTCGGCCAGCTCCGGGTCGTTCCCGTCCGGATCGGGATCATCGGAAGCTCGACCACCGAGGTCGCGGGCGATCAACTCGTCGCCGGAATGAAAGTCGTCACCGGCCTCAAGGGAGCCACGACGACCTCCGCAACCTCGAATTTCGACATGCCGATGGGCCCCCCTCCCGGAGGAGGCGGTCCCCCTCCGGGCCGATAAGCCGGCGGGCTCCCGGGCCGGGCAAGCCCGGGAGCCTCCCGGCCGCCGGTCGCGGCCGTCCAGATCCCCCCCCGTTATTCGTCCTCCCGGATTCGTCTTTTTTAGGTTATAATTTCCTTTCATTTGTCTCCTCAAGGAGTTTCCATGCGGACATATGATTCAATCGCCCTGGGCGTTCCGGAAACGCTTCTTCCCCGGGAGGGCACCGATCTGGCCAAGTGGGCCGTCATCGCCTGCGACCAGTACACATCGGAGCCCGAGTATTGGGCCAAAACCGCTTCCATCGTCGGCGGCGAACCCTCGACCCTGAACCTGATCTACCCCGAGGTCTTCCTGCACGAAGCCGAGGCGGAGAAGAGCGCCCGCATCGCCCGTATCCGGGAAACGATGTCCCGCTATCTGGGCCGGGGCTTGTTCCAGGCCAAGGAGGGAATGGTCTATGTGGAACGGACGACCGGAAGCCATACCCGGCGCGGGTTGGTGGCGTGCCTCGACCTCGAAGCCTACGACTACCGCAAGGGGTCGACGACGCTCATCCGGGCCACCGAGGGCACCATCCTCGACCGGATTCCCCCCCGGGTCCGGATCCGCGAGGGAGCGGCGCTCGAATCGCCCCATATCATGGTCCTGATCGACGATCCGGCCGATACGGTGATCGGTCCCCTGGCCGCGGCCAAGGCCCGGATGCCGCGGCTTTACGATTTCGAGCTCATGCTCGGATCCGGGCATCTGGTCGGACACCAGGTCTCCGATCCGGCCGTCGAAGCGGGCATCGTCAGGGCCCTGAAGGCCCTGGTCGATCCGGCCGCTTTCGCCTCCAAGTACGGACTGCCGGCCGGAACGCCCGTCCTCCTTTACGCCATGGGCGACGGCAACCACTCCCTGGCCACGGCCAAGACGATCTGGGAGACGACCAAGGCCGAGGCGGCCGATCGCCAAGCCGTCCTGTCCTCCCCCCTCCGCTACGCCATGGTCGAGCTGGTCAACCTGCACGATCGGGCCCTGGTCTTCGAGCCCATCCACCGGGTGGTATTCGACGTCGCCGCCGGCCGCGACCTCCCGGCCGAAGCCAGAGCCTTCTTCGGCGGCCAGGCCGAGTACATCCCGGCGTGCTGCTCCCACATCATGCAGGAGACGGTCGAAGAACAGGCTGGGCGGCCCTTCAAGATCGGCCTCGCGACCCAAGACGGATTCGGCCTGCTCGAAATCTCGGCTCCGGGCCCGAATCTCCCGGTCGGATCGCTCCAGGGATTCCTGGACTCGTTCCTGAAGAGCGGCGGGGCGCGCGAGATCGATTACGTCCACGGGGCCGAGAGCACCATCGCCCTCGGCTCCAAACCGGGCAATTGGGGATTCATCCTCCCGGCCATGCGCAAGGAGGATCTGTTCAAAACCGTCATTCTGGACGGCGTCACGCCGCGCAAGACGTTCTCGCTGGGCGAAGCCTGGGAGAAGCGATTCTACATGGAAGCCCGCCGGCTCGGTTGAGCGGCGGCCTTACAAGAGAACCATAAAGCCGAGGAAGATCGTCCGCCCGAAGATGGATTCTTGATCCTCCCGTTCCGAGTAGTCGGCCGCGTATTCAAAGCTGGAGATGTTGGCCGTATCCAAGACATTGGTTACGCCGAAATAAAGGATCGCGGCTTTCCCGCCGACGGTCATCCTCCCGCTGCCGCTCAGGTCGATCCGGGAGTAGCCGGATCCGCATTCCGCCGGCTTATTTCCCGAGCTTGGCCAGCTCGGACTTGGCCAGGCCCAAGGCCGGGTTGACGGCCAGGGCCTTCTCGAAGCAGGACCGGGCCTTCGTCGGATCGGTCTTGGCCAAGGCCATGCCGAGGGCGACGTAGGCTTCGTCCTTGCCCCAATCCGGCCGCCACGAATCGCCCGGCTTCTCCTTCTCGAACAGCCCGACGGCCTTGTCCAGGGACTCGATGGCGGCCGCCGCGCCGCCGCCGTATTCCTCCGGCACATAGAGCAGATACTGTCCGCGCAGGAGATGGACGCGGGGATTGTCCGGCTCCAAGGTCTGCCCAAGGCCCAAGGCCGAGAAGCTCTCTACGCCAAGCCCCATGGCCTGGTCGGGATGAAGGGCGATGTCGAGGCCGAGGATATAGCCGTAAAGGGCCGCGGCCAGGCCGGACTTGGGATCGGCTTTCATGGCTTTGCCCAGGTAGGATTCGCCTTCGGCGACGAACCGCTCAGCCTCCGTATTCGCCGAGCGCGACAAGTGAAAGATGGCCAACCGAAGGTCGGCCAGCCCGACCGACAAAGCCGGCAGGGCGCCCGTTTCCTTGCCCTCGACAACGATACCCAGGAAGAGGTCTCTGGCTTGGCCCAGCTTGGCCGCGTCCCAGGCATTCATCCCCGCCTGAAGTTCGGCATACGCTTTCCGGAGCGAGCCGGCGGCGGGATCCTGCCCGGCGTTTCCATATCCGGGACGCGCGATCATAAGCCCCAGTGAAAAGACCGCCAGGGACACGACGGCGGCCGGATGCCGCCGGGCCCGAACGCGGATCGAAGTCGAAATCGAATTCGTCGTCATGTCGTCCTCCATGCAAGAATGATATTTTTCCCCAACCGCGGCAAGGCCGGGAGAACCGGTCAGCCGCGGGATTTCGGCAGATAGGATTCCAGCGCGTTCACATAGCGCGCCAGGGCTTCGCGTCCGGCGTCGGTCAAAGAGCAGGTCGTCGCCGGTTTGCGGCCCCGGAACGACTTTTTTATCCGGATATATCCGACCTCCTCGAGCTTGGCCAGATGGGTGCTCAAGTTGCCGTCGGTCGTCCCCGTCGCCGCCTTCAGCTCGTTGAAGTCAGCCACCGATGCCGAGACGAGTATCGACATCACGGCCAGGCGGATCTGCGAGTGGATGACGGGATCGAGCGGGGCGAGCTTTTCGGGAATCATGCCGTTTCCGTCCGCCTATTTCCCGTTCCGATACTTGGCCCGGAAAATGAAGCCGGGAACAAGATAGCCGATGATGATCAAGGGGACGATGCCCAGGCCCCGCCAATCGCCGGGGATGAGCACCAGTCCTACGGCCCCGAGCCACCAGGCCAGGCCGGCCGCCAGCATGAACTTGGCTTTGAAGAGCCCGCCCAGGCCGAACAGCAAAACGCCGGAGACCAGAGCGATGACGATGGAAATGACATCGTACCCGTAGGCTCCGAGCAAGGGCAGGGCGAAAGCGGCCAGGGCGAAGGCGATTCCGCAGGCGAATGATATATAGGCGGCCGCCTCCTGGGCGAAGGTCATAATCCGTTCTTTGCGGCCGCGGCGGACCGAGTGCCAGATCGTGACCACCCAACCCGAGAAGCTGAAGAAAGTCCAATCAACCCAGATCCATCGGAAGAGATGGGTATAGACCAGGGCGTAGTTCCCGATCAAAGCCAGGATGATCCAGAAGCCCCAAAAGATGAAGAGCGTTCCGGAGTCGGCCGTAGACCGGCGGGTGCGATCGAGCATTTCGCGGATGTACTTGATGTCATCGCGGGCTTGTTGTTCGTCCATCTCTACTCCCTCTTTACAAAGTACTTTGTATTACAAAGCTAATATAGAGGCCAATCGATCCAATGTCAAGGCATATTTTGCATTTAGTTGTTTATATTATATTTAGAAGCGTTACCGAGCCTGCGGGCTTGGCTTCCCATCCGCCGCTTTATTCAGCCCAGTCGCCGTCGGATTCCGATCCAGACGATCCCGGCCGCCATCAAAACGGCAAACAGCGCCGCATGAAGTCTCCCCGTCGGCGCCGCCTTCCCCCCCTCCTCGGCCGCATCGGCGGCGGGCGGAGCGAAGGGCATCGGATCCCAGGGCAGGCCATAGCGATCGCACAGCCCCTTGACGTATAGGAGATGGATGACCGGAACGCCGCGCGCCGCCCAAGCCTGGATGAGGCCGCGGCGGCCGGCCGGCGCGAGGACGACCTCCGAGGCCGGGTTGAAGCCGGGCCGAAGCTTCAGGATGGACGAATCGGTTCCCATGTCCACCCAGCTCCCGCCCACGTTGATGAAGGCCTTGATCGGCGCCCCCCCGGCATAAGCCTCGAAGAGCCGTATCCGCTCCGTCACTTCCGCGGGCAGGTCCTCCGCCGGCAGGAAGGCTCCCCCCCATTCCCCGATGCGGCGGCGCAGGAGCGCCCGCCCTTCCGGAGCCATATCGAGGCCGGCGTCCCCTTCGCCGCCGAGCGAGGCGGCCAGGATCGGAACGTCGAGCACGCCCGCCCGGTTCAAGGCCTCGAGGATGTCGAGTCCCGTCCAGCGGGGATCGTTGGCCCCCCAGTTCGACGCCCCCAGGGAAACGATGGGCAGGGCTCGGACCCCCATGGCCTGGGCCGCGCAGAGGGTCGCGATCACGAGACCGGGAAAGGAGCTTGAAGCGCCCACGGCGACGGCGTCGCCGCGATCGACACCGGCTTCCCGCAGCATCCGGACCAGGGCGCCGGCAAAAGCCGGGTTGGCCGTTGTCCGCTTGGCTTCGAGATGACCGAGCGAAGTCGTCGTGGGAGACATTTCGATTCCGATCAGTCCCGTCCGATTGATATCCGTACGCTTATCGATGGGCAGCCCGGCCTCGGCCCGGGCTTCCGGCAAGACGTCCAACGCCCGGCTCATCAATCGCACCGCGTCGAGGCTGTCCTCGGCGGCGCCTTGGCCTCCGGCCGCAACGCCCGGGACCCCGGGCGCCGCGCTCCGAACGGAGGGGAGCGGCCGCAGGATGAGGAAAAGCGCTCCCAGAACGCCCAGAAGGGCGAGCGGGATGTCGAGACTTCGATACGGTCGGCCCGCCGCCATGTCACACCTTGAGGAGAAGAGCCGCCAAGGCCGCCGTGAGCGCCGTGGCCGCCGCGATGGACGCCATGGTCGGCCAGAACTTCTGGCGGACCAGGTTGTTGGCCAGGAGGCCTGGGATGATCCATCCGATCACCCGCAGGTCGACGGGACTCTCGAAGAGACGCGGCCAGATGAGGAGCCAGACTTGGCCGATCAAGCCGCCGGCGAAAAGCATGAAGACGAACCGGCGGCGGCCGAAAAGAAGAAACCAGCGCGACAGAAGCCGATAGGCCCCTACGGCCAGGAGCGCCGCGAGAAGCGTCGCCGCGATCCGCCACGGCTGTCCGGCGTACAGGGCCAGATAGGCGGGAACGATGATTCCGCCGGGCAGGATTCCCACAAGCTCCGTCCACAGGAGAGCGACGGCCAGGCCGATGAGGATCGAGCCGGCCATCAGAACGCTTCCCCGTTCGCGGCCCAGTGCTCGACCAGGGCGGCACCGACGCCGACGATGTTGCCCATGCCGATCAAACAGGATGCGCCGCCCGCCAGGCGGGCCGCCGCTTCCGTGATCCGGGCGGGATCGGCTCCGGGTACCGATATGACCGAGGCGCCGAAACGGCGCGTCCGGCGCAGCCGGCGGCCGATCGGATGGGCATGATCGCCCACCGCCGCGACGCCGGCATATCCGTCAAAAAAGCCCTTATCCGCGGCCTCCAGCCATTGCCGCGTCCGGTCGGCTCGGTCGGCGCGGAGCGCCAGGACGGCCACCCGCCGGGCCGGAAGGCCCGTCCGGATCCGGGCAAATCGATCCAACGACAAGGCGGTCGACTCGGGCTCGTTGGCGGCAAAGAGGCTGACGGCGCAGGACGCCGGCGGCAGGCCCGGAATCCGGAGCCGCCACGCTTTAAGGCTCCCGAAATCCGGGGCGGCCGCCGCCAAGCCGGCCGCGATCCCGGCTTCGTCCGCGCCGCAATATGCGGCGACGGCCCGGGCCAGACGCAGGTTGGCGGGGA
>JAQULS010000186.1 GCA_028749235.1 Acidobacteriota bacterium
CACGCCCAAGGGAAAGAGGCGGCAGACCAGGGGGCGGGCGGGGTGGACGCCGCAGCCGTCCGCGTTTAGGAAGACGCAATCTCCGTCCGGCGTCAGGCGGATCGTCCCGTCCGAGGGATCAAGAAAATGGGCCCGGAATTCATCGAGTTCGACGGCCAGTTGTTCCGCCATCCGCCCGATTTCGCCCTCGTCCGGAAAGATGCGCTTGTTGTTGCAGCAAGCCCGACAGCGCTGGCATTTGAAAAAGAAGCCGCTCGATCGGTCGAGATCGAAGCGCAGACCCTCTTCCCCGCCGAAGGTCATGGGACCAGGATCCGCAGGGCGGCCGGCACGGCCCGGACGGTGATCGTGCGCGGCGCCCCGTCCGGTGTCCCTTCGATGATCTCGCCGTCCGTCTGGACGTCGAGCCGGTATTCCGTGCGCAGGGTGAATGCCTTGGCTTTCACGATCCGGACTTCGGGCTGGCCGGTATGGGCGCCCGTCCGGGTCAGGCCGTACAGGCGCGCCAGCCGCCGCATGGAGCAGGGGGCGATGAAGCAGGCGTCCAGGCAGCCGTCTTGCGGATCGGCCTCCGGCGCGATGATCCGTCCCGTGGCCCAAACCCGCGTGTTGGCGAAAACGGCCAGAGTGAACGGCCCCTCAAGCCGGCCTCCCTCCCATTCAACGGACAGCCGGATGGGCACGTCCTTGAGCTGGTAGGCCCTGCGGATGCCGAGGACGCCGGCCAGGGTCTGCCGGCGGGCCCAAGCGGGGCGGCGTCCGGCCAGGTCGAAGACGAAGCGGTTGACCGCGGCGCCGAGACCGACGTTGGCCTGGCCCAGGAAGTACCCGGGAGCTTCGCCGTCCTTGAGGACGACCCCCGCGTCGATTCGGCGGACCCGTCCGTCGCGCAGGACGCGGCAGGCCGTCTCCAGGCCGGTCAGCCCGAACGCGGCCGGGATGTCGTTGGACGAACCGAGCCCGATCAGGCTGAGGATCGGCGGCGTCACGCCCGTTCCCGCTTTCCGGGCGAGGATCTCGCCGGCGATGATCTGGAAGGTCGAGTCGCCGCCGGCCGCGGCCAGCACCCGGTCCGCGGGCCCGGCCGCGGCCAGCTTGCGGGTCAATTCGCGCAAATGATCTTCGCTCTGGGTGACGATGAGGGAGTAGGGGACTTCGAGGCGTTTGAGCTCTTCCTCCAGCCGGGCTTGCATCCGCCGGGCCAAGCCCGCGCCCGCCGCGGGATTGAGCAGAATGGTGATGGGTCCGTGCGCGTCCGTCATGACGACTCCTTCTTCATGTCCGCGGCCCGGGCCCGGAGCACGGCCCGGGCCTTCTCGATGTCGCTTCGGACGTGCCGCAGAACCGGGATCCAGAAGACGATGTTGACCGCCCAAAAAACGAGCACCGTGCCCATGGCCGTCCGCAGGTCCCACATCGTCGCGGCGTAAGCCGCTATGAGGGGGCCGAGGGCGTTCCCGGCCAAGTCCATGACCGAGGCCAGCGAGACCATCGTGCCGCGATGCTCGGGCAGGTTGATGTCGGCCAGGGTGCCGTACCAATTCGGATTGACGCCCTGGTTGATGAACATCGCGGCGGCCACGGTCAGGATCAGGGCGATCATGCCGGGCGCGGCCAGGGCGGCCGCAAGCCCCGCCGTTTCGGGGGCCCGGGCCCGGTTGGCCAGGAAGAGGGCCATGAAGAGGATGGGGACGGCGTTGCAGAGAAGGGCCGTGATCGCCTTGGCCCGCTTGTCCCGGCGGAAGCCCCAGTCCCCGATCCGGCCGAAGACGATGGCGCCGGCCGCGCCCGCGGCGAAGACGAGGAGCAGCATGACGTTGACCGAGGCCGGGTTGAGATTGTGGACTTCCTTCATGTACTTGAAGATCAGGAAGAGGACGATCGATCCCGGGATGGCATCGACGAAGTTGAGGACCAGCCAGACGTTGCTCCGGGTCCGGCGGATGCCCGCGATGTCGGCCTTGGAGATCCGGAAGCGGTAGCGGGCGCCCTCCTGGATGGCCTCGCGCAGGTCCTCCTCGCGGCCGCCCCGCGCGGGCTCGCGGAAGCGGACGAAGAGGGCGGCGGCGGCGAGCTCGACGGCGCCGACGACGACATAGGCGGTCCGCCAGCGCGTGCCCAGGGCCCCGGCCAGTCCGAAGCCGCCGAGCCGGCCGACCAGCATGGCCACGGACATGAGGCCGAAGGCCGTGCCCCGCCGGCCCGGATCGACCGTGTCGGCGGCCAGCGAGAAGGCGGCCGGCACGAAGGCCCCCGTGCCGATCCCGGCCAGGGCGCGGAGGCCGAAGAAAACGGCGTAGCCGGCCCGTCCGCCGGGGACGAGGACGGACAGCAGCGAGGCCGCGCCGGCCAGGGCGGCTCCGCCGGCGCAGAGCCGCAGGCGCGAGCCGCGGTCGGAGAGGATCCCGGCCGCGATCATGGCCAGGGCGGAGAGCATCGTGGCGGCGAATCCCACCCAGCCCAGCGGGACGACGTTGCGCGTGGAACCGAAGAAATCGGCGAGCAGGGGGTTGAGGAAGGGCCCGAGCAGGGCCGGATCGGCGAAAACGGGCAGAAGCCCGGCGGCCAGCGGAAGAAACGGTATGGCCCGGGCGTCGTAAGTGCGGAACATGGATCTCGACGGTCAGTTGAGATATACCCCATGTCAGGGCGGGGTTCAAGCCGGAAAGGCCGTCCGGGCCGGGAGAATGAGATTGACTCGGGACCCGGGGCGGTTTATGGTAGATTCATCCACGGGAGGAAGACGTGCCGATAATGAATAAAAAAGCCTGGAAAGCCGCCTGGCTGATCCTCTACTGGGCCGTCACGATCTGGCTCCTGTACCCCCTGATCTTCAAAATCATCACGCCGCTGACATCCGGCGAGTATTTCTACCGGTCCGCCATCGGCATCATCCTGCTCCTCCTGATCTTCGGTAAGACTCTTTTCGACCTCCTCTTTTCGACCGAGCTGTCGAAGGCCCGCAACGCCCTCAACATGGCCTTGCTGGTCATCTATACCACGCTCATGGCGGGCGGCGTCATCTTCATGCTGGTCCGGGTCCTGGCGCTCTATCTCAACAAGAATGCCGATGCCTACACCGGCGGCGACATCCAGTTCTGAGGCTGGGCCGGACGGGAGGCCGGTTTGAAGGACCTGATCCTTTCTCTTCGTCCCGGGCAGTGGATCAAGAACCTCTTCGTCTTCGCGGCTCCCGTCTTCGGCCGGGTGATCATGGAGCCGCGTCCCGTTCTCCGCACGGCCGCCGTTTTCGGGATTTTTTGCCTCTTGGCCGGGGCGCTTTATCTGGCCAATGACGTCCTGGACGCCGAAGCGGACCGCCTGCATCCCCGGAAATGCCGGAGGCCCATCGCGGCCGGCCGCCTGCGGCCGGGCCGGGCTTGGGTTTGGGCGGCCATCCTGGGCGCGGCCGGGCTGGCCGCCGCCGCCGTCCTTGACCGCCGCGTCCTGCTGACCGTCGCCGCTTACGTCTTCCTGCAGACGGCCTACTCCCTGGCCCTCAAGCGGGTGGTCATCCTGGACGTCTTCATCGTCGCCTCCGGCTTCGTTCTCCGCGTCGCGGCGGGCGGCTTCGCGGCCGACGTGGTGCCTTCCTCCTGGCTACTCATCTGCACCAGCCTGCTCGCTCTTCTGCTGGCCGTCGGCAAGCGGCGGAACGAGCTGTTGCTGCTGGAGGACCGCGGCGGGGAGCATCGCGCCGTCCTGCGCGAGTACACGCCCGTCCTCCTCGACCAGATGATCGCCGTCGTCACCGCCGCCACGGTCGTGTCCTACGCCTTGTACGCCATGGATACCGCCACCGTCCAGCGGTTCGGCTCCGGGCGGCTTTTGTGGTCCGCCCCCTTCGTCCTCTACGGGATCTTCCGCTATCTCTACCTGGTCTATCGCCGGGGGGAGGGAGGCACGCCCGAGGAGATGATCGTCAAGGATCCGCCCTTCCTGGCCGCGATCGTGCTCTGGATCGCGGTCACCGCCGCCATCATATATCTCTGAATCAGAATTACCAGACACTTACCGAATTCATCTTTTTGGATCGCCCTTCCGTCCCGGCTTCAATTTTCTCATTGGCTGCCCCGTCAATTCCTCGAGCCGGTGTAAAAAAGCTTCGTTTCCTAGTGGGAATCCACTTTTTGCATGGCTTAGAAATTCGCGGGCGATTTTATTAGAAAGAGACGATTCCAAATATTCCTTCCAATTTTGGATTTTGTCATCAAGGGGCGATGCTTGAATGATGGGATTGGGAATCTTGTCGATGTGGGATCGAGCGCTTGACCAATCCCAATCGCGCGCAGAGAGAACGAGCTTGGCGCGAACCGGATTCGTCTCAATATATCTGACCGCATTGTAGAGATAATCTTCATCAAGAGGAAATGACGTGAAACGTCCCTGCCACAAATACCCTCTCCATTCCTGCCGGGCATTGATGATTTTTGTATAGAACTTATGAGTGTTGCCGAAGGCGAGCGCCAAACCCGTTTCGTTCGACGGTACCGCCACGAAATGGACGTGATTATCCATGATGCAATAAGCCCAAAAGATGACGCCCGCCTTTTTCGCATATCTCCTGAGGAGTCGAAGGTAAAACGCCTTATCCTTGTCGTTGAAAAAGACTTTCTGCCGGCGATTGCCGCGCTGGGTGACGTGATGCGGCAAACCGGGGATGACGATCCTGCCATGAGACGGCATAGCTGTTATGCTCTCCGAAATGATAGACGTCCATAAGCGCTCGAATTCTCATGGGGGCTATCGAGTCGGACATACGGAAGGATCCCCATCTGAAATATATGCTGTGCCGTGTAGCCGCCAAGGTACGAGGACATTCCAACGAGAAAAGCCGCGAATTAAGTATGTGTCTGGTAATTAACGGGTGTAGCGCAGGGTCCGGGGCTCGCGCTCCAAGTGGTAGACGATCATGGCCTGGAGAGCCGTTTGGATCCCCCGCAGGGCCTCGGGCCCGAAGGCTTCGACGGGCCCGGCCGGCGGCGGGTTCTTGCGGGCCCAGCGCAGGAATTCGGCCAGTTCCCGTCCGACGGGCTCTTTGCGGGCCGGGGCGCAGCCGCCGCAGTAGACCCCGTCCCGCCGCGGCGACAGCCAGGCCGCTTCGGCTTCGGCCACGGCCTTGCGGCAGGTCTTGCAGCGGCCGACTTCGGGCAGGATGCCGTTGATCTGGAGCAGCCAGGCCTCGAAGTAGCGGGCCAGCAGGTTGGGATCGCCCTTGTCCCGCAGGGCCTGCAGGACGGCCAGCAGGAGGCGGAAAAGAGTCTCCTCCCGCGAGCGGGCCGGGGCGAACTCCTCGGTTAGCTCGGCGAAGTAGCCCAGGGTGTAGCTCGTCTTCAGGTCGGCCAGGATGTCGAAGAACGATTCCACGAGATCGGCGTTGCCGACCGTGACCAGGTCGTGCCGCTCCTTCTCGTAGAAAAACACCCGGACGTGCGACATCGGCTCGAGGGAGGAGCCGAAGCGGTTGCCGAACTTGCGCGCGCCCTTGGCCACTCCGCGCAGCAGTCCCTTGTCGCGGGTCAGGAAGGAGCAGAGCTTGTCCTGGTCGCCGATGGGGGAGGTCCGAAGCACGATCGCTTCGGCTTGGTCGGC
>JAQULS010000187.1 GCA_028749235.1 Acidobacteriota bacterium
TTCGAACTCGGCTTTCCCGACGGTCAGCCGGTTCCCGTCGACGGCGCCCATGCGCTCGACGGCCCAAAAGTCGACTCCGTCGAATTCGAAGCCCGCGGCGGCAAGTCCGTCCAGGAGATCGGCATGATGCCACAGGGCGTTTTTAAGCCCGAACTCGCTGGTCGGAGCGCCCGTCACGAGGCGATCCCTGAGGGCGAAATCGAGAAGCATCTGTTCGACCGGCCCGTCCGAGAAGACGTCCTCGACGGGCAGATAGACGGCGGCCTTGCGGACCGGACGGCCCTGGCGGAGCAGCCATTGGCAGCGGTTGAGATAGGAGGCCAGGGCCGGGAAGAACGTCCACTGGGGATTTTCCGGGCCCAGGCTGGGGCCGAAGTATTCCAGCCAACCGGGGCTTTCCGCATTCGCCGGCGAATAGGGAAAATCGACGCCGGTCAGGTCGTTGGCCCCGGATAGGAAAGTCATGTCGCTGACGATCTTGAGATCGCTCAAGCTGTCGCCCAGGCGGTTCGGGATCCCGGACCACGTCCAGGCTTCGGCCCCGACCACGTTGCGTCCAGCGATACGGGCCATGGAAGCGACGTAGCGCTGGACGCCATAGCCGCGCCATTCGTAGTGCTCGCCCGTCGGCAGGGCGATCGAGCGCGCCGCCGTCATCGGATTGGGAGGCGTTCCGTACGCCTGCATCTCGAGGACGAGGCCGCGGCGTTCGCACCAGTCCGCCAGCGGCTCGATGAACCTCTCCTCGACCAGCTCGGCCAGCGTCCGCCAAAGGTCGAACCGCAAGCCGCGCCGGGCCGGGGCGGCGTCGTCGAAGATCTCCGGCAGCCGCGGCACGAGGTCGTAGCCGCGCCGGCGTCGGAACTCCTCCGGCAGGTCGGCCGCCCAGTTCGAGCGATAGACTTCGAGGCTGTCGCAGCCGAAGCCTTGGATCAGTCCGGGCGCGGCGTCGATGAGCGGCTGGGCGACTTTGTCCAGCCAGCGTTCCAGGGCGGCCCGGTCGTAATGGCTGAGAACCTGGCCTTCGCCTCCATAGGAGGCCCGCTTGACCTGCATGCCGGTGGGTCCCGAGATGTAGGCGCGAAGCTCGGCCGGAAGCAGGTCCGGAAGGCGATGGCTCCGGGCTTCGGCCGTCGCATCTTTCTCGCCCAGGAACGCGGCCACGATCGTCTCGCCCGGGGCGGGCGCGGCGACCTCCTTGGGGATCGGGGACCCGGTGCCGGCCTTGATTTCCCGCAGGCGCAGGGCCGCGTCGGACGGTCCGACGGTCGGCCCGCCGTACGGCCATCCCGTCCCGCCGTTGACGGAGAGGCGCAGCCCCAGATCCGCGGCCTTCCGCGCGGCATAAGCGAACGTCCGCAGGAACTCCGGCGATCCGAAGCGCTGATTGACGATGCTGCGCGCGGGGTCGTCGAGTTCGACGGGATAGATGAAATAGATCACGACCCCGGTTGCGCCCGATTCCTTGATGAGCTTGAGCTGGCGGTCGATCTCCGGTTCGGTCCAAGCCGGTCCGAAGACGTGCCAATAGAGCTTCATCCGGGATTCGACGGGGACGTTCCGGAAGCCTTCGGCCAAGTCCGGGACGGGCGCCTGTGAGGGACGGCCCGAGAGGAGCAGGGTCAGAACGGCGAGAAGGGGAGTGATCCGCATGGCCAACCTCGCGGAGAAGAGAATCCCCCCGCTGGCGAAACCGGCGGGGGGATGGAAATCAAAACGTCACTTCTTGGGCTCGAGCGCCTGGGTGATCTGATCCTTCAGATCCGCCCAATGGTTCTTCGTGGCCTGGTCGCCCGCTTGGCTCAGCTTGTCGTCGGACAGCTGCGAGGCGATGGTCCGGAGCTCGGCCCTGATGACGCCGCGGCTGTCGTCCTTGAGCGACGGAAGCAAAACCGCTCCGGCCACAGCCGCGGGCGGCGCCAACCGCGCCGTGAGAAGATCGATGTACGTCCGCTGCAGGTTGCGGCGGTAGGGATCGACCTTGGCGCCGGTCTCGGCGAGCTCGGTCAGGATTCCGCCCCGCAGGTCGGCCAGCAGGCGGGCCGCAGTGTAAGCCTGGTCGCCCAGGATGGCCTGGTGCTCCTGCAGGCGCAGGAGGCGGGCGGAGCTCAAGACGCTATTGAGAGCCGTTTGCTGCAGGGCCAGGACGCGGGCCTGTCCGCTGGTCGGCTCGAGCTTGCGCAGGACTTCGACGGGAAGGAGCCACTCCGGCGTCTTGAAGACGTCGGCGTTCAGGAAGGCGATGGCTTCGGCCTGGCGGGCCCGGCTGAGCGGGGTGAAGCGCACGCCCGGGGCCGTGCCGGCCTTGGGCTCGCTGTCGTAGCCGCCGATGATGTTGGCCACGTGGCCGATCTCCAACCGGGCCTGGTCCCAAACGGCCTGGTACATGTGGCTGAACTGGTCGTAGTTTTCGAGGGGCTTGAGCGTCGCCGCCGGCAGCATGGCCATGACCCGCCGCAGGTTTTTGAAGCCGAGGGTCGTGGCTTTCACGGCGTCGATATCGCCCACGGCTTCGGTCTCCTCGGCGGGGTCCGTCCCGCGGGTGCCCGCCGTGCTGAAGCGCAGGTAGGGGGTTTTGTCCTGGACCTTGATCCATTCGTTCAGGGTCGGCTTTTCCTCGTCCGGCGTCTTGGCCGAGGGGATCGGCGCGTAACCCCAGTGGATGATGAAGTTGTCGTAGGGTCCGATCTTGGGAATGAGGTCCTTGGGATCGATGTTGTCCTCGGGCTGGGCCACGTAGTTGAAGCGGGCGTAGTCCATCAGCGTCGGGACGTGGCTGTTCTTCTTGACCCAGTTTTTATCCCGGATCTGTTCGATCGTATAGAGGCCCGAGGCCTTGAAGTTGTGGGGCAGGCCCAGGGAGTGGCCGACCTCGTGGGTGATGATGTAGAGCAGGATGTCGCCCATAGTCTCGTCGGGCAGGGGCAGGGTCTTGGCCCGGGGGTCAAGCGGGCCGGATTGGACCCAGTACCAGTCGCGGGCCAGCTGCTGGACGTTGTGGTAGATCTCGACGTCGGCCTCCAGGATCTCGCCGCTGCGCGGGTCGGAGACGTGGGGACCCATGGCATTGGCCGTGGTCGAAGGCACCCAGCGGACGACCGAGTAGCGGGCGTCGTCGGCCGACCAGTCTGGGTCTTCCTGCGGGGTCGGGGCCTCCTTGGCCACGATGGCCTTCAGGAAGCCGGCCGCCTCGAAGGCGGGCTGCCAGGCTTCGATGCCCTTCTTGACGTAGGGGATCCACTTCTTGGGCGTGGCCGGATCGACGTAAAAGACGATCGGCTTGACCGGCTCGCTCTTGGCCGCGCCGGGGTTCTTCTTCTCCAGCCGGAAACGGGCGATGTAGGCGACGTCGGTCGTCTCGTGGTCCGGCTTGCTGTAGTCGGTGTGGCTGTGGGTGAAGTAGGGGGCCCGGTTGTCGAGGAGGCGGCCCATCATCGGCTTCTCCGGCAGCTTGACGAAGGAGTAGTGGACGAGGGCCGTCGGGCTGGGCGGCGACGGCAGCATGTCGACATATTGGGGCGGGAAGCCGGCCGGAAGCTGGGCCGGCTTGGGGTTGAAGGTCTGCAGAGCCTCGACGTTCAGGTTCAGCGGATAGACCCGGACTTTGTCCAGGAAGGAGCGGGAGGCGTCCATGTTCTGGCCGCCCACGATCTTCTTGATGCCGATCTCGTTGACGTCGGAGGTGAAGAGCTTGGTGGCGTCGATGACCGGCGCTCCGTCCGCGGCCAGCGCCTCGACGGCGAAGGCCATCATGATCGTGGCCGTGTTCATGGCGTCGACGGCCTTCTTGATCGGGTCATTGGGATCGGCGATGTTGGAGTAGGAGACGGCCCGCAGCAGGACCTTGTTCTCCCGAAGCTCCCAGCGGACGATCATGTCGTCCACACCCTGGCCGGGATAGCTCGAGGCGCTGGGGCTGTTCTTGATCTGGACGACCAGAAGCAGGTCCTTGCCCAGCTCGTTCTTGGGGATCTCGAGCAGAAGCTTGCCCTTGGACGTGTGGGCCTTGAACAGGCCCGTCTGGGTCTTGAACTCGGGCGTGACGACCTTGTCATAAGGCTTGGGTTCGGCCTCCTGCGGCTTGGCCGCGGGGGCCTCCGGCTTGGCCTGGACGACTTGCGCCGCCGGCTTGGCCGGGTCTTGTTTGGGCGGATTTTCCTGGGCCAGGGCGGGAAGCACGAGGGCCAAGGAAAGCAGGATCATGGACCAACGTTTCATCCGAAACCTCCTTGGAATGCGGGCGAGTAAGGGGCAGAATACAACAGTTTCATAAGACATTCCAAATGCGGAGGAGCGCGGCGGATTCCCGGCCGGGAAAGCCGGTCAGAGGGCCAGGGCGTCCGTTCCGGTATACGGGAGCGAAAGATTGAACCGGAATCCCTTGGCTTGAAAGAGGCGAAGGCACGCCTCAACGACGTTGGGGTCGTAAAGGGTCCCGCTCCGGCCTTCGATCTCGGCTATGGCCTCGTCGATGTCGAGGGCGGCCCGGTATGGCCGGTCGGTGATCATGGCCTCGACCACGTCGGCGACGCCGAGGATGCGGGCTTCAAGCAGGATCGAGTCTCCGGACAGGCCGTCCGGGTAACCGGAGCCGTCCAGCCGCTCGTGGTGCTGGCGGACGATCCGGGCGATCGGCCAGGGAAAATCGATCGAGTCCAGGATGCGGGCTCCGGTGGCGGCATGCGTCTTCATCAAGTCATATTCGATCGCCGTCAGGCGGGCCGGCTTGCTGAGGATCTCGGCCGGAACGGCGATCTTGCCGATGTCGTGGATCAAGCCGGCCATGCGGATGCCGTCGACCATATCGGCGGGCAGGCCCATCTCGCGGGCGATGGCCCGGGCCAAGTCCGCCGTACGGCGCTGATGGATCCCGGTGTACGGATCGCGCAAGTCGACCAGGCGGTGGACGACGTTGATGATGCCGCCGGTCATGGTCCGGAGCGTCTCGAGCGTCCGTTCCAGCTCCAGCTCCGTTTTGCGCCGGGCCGTAACGTCCCAGAGATAGGACTGGGTGCCGACGATCCGGCCTTTCTCCCGGATGGGGTAGGCAAAGACCTCCAAGTAGACATCCTGCCTCGTTTTGGTCCAGCCCTTGAACTCGTACCGCGTGGAACCGGCCCGGCCCTCCATCCGTTCGCCATGCTGCCGGCGGACTTTGTCGGCGTCGTCGGGATGAACGATGTCGCACAGGGACCGCCCTTTCATCTCGGCGGGCGTATAGCCGAAGATCTCGGCGAAAGAGCGGTTGAAGTAGACGAAACGGCCTTCGATGTCGTCGATGACTATGGAGAGCCCGGCTTTTTCGACGAGCTCCTTGTACGGATGCGTACGGGATGCGGCGGCGATCCTCTCTCTGCTCCGGGCCGGTGTCATTTCATAAGCCGTCTTTCCTCCACATCGCACCCCTTCATACCTATTGAGTCGCCGGAGAGAGAGAAAAATGGAATGTATTTATGATTTTTTTATTAGCGGCGGAAAATAAGCCGCTGTCAGCG
>JAQULS010000188.1 GCA_028749235.1 Acidobacteriota bacterium
GAGACCGGGTTGGATCGAGGGCGAATACCGCGAAGCCGAACGCTTCCTGGAAATGAAGCGCGGCTTCTTCTTCAAGGCCTCGTATCTCTGGCGCCTCTGACGCGGTTGTCTCGCGGCCGCCGGATGTGATAGGTTGATCCGCGGAAGCCCCATCCGTTTCGGGAGTGTGCCATGAGCCGATCCGCATCCCTGACCCGCCGCGATTTCGTCAAGACCGCCATGGCCGGGGCCTTAGCCGCGCCGTCAGTCCTGGCCGGGTCGACGGCCTTCCCTGCCATCTTCCCCTCGCGCGTCGTGTCCGGCCGCGTCCGGCCGGGCGACACCCTGGCTTTCGGCTGCATCGGCGTCGGACGCCAAGGCACGGGCGACATGAAGGAGCTCATCTACCGCGGCCTGGAGGCCGGGGCCCGGGTCGTCGCCGTCTGCGACGTCGACTCCCACCGCCGGGACAACGCCCAATGGGAGGCCGAGAAGATCTACTCCGCCGAGCTCGGGACCGACTACAAGGGCCTCGACATATACGCCGATTTCCGCGAGCTTCTGGCTAGGCCCGACATCGACGGCGTTCTCATCGTCACCCCGGATCACTGGCACGCCTGTCATGCCGTCGCCGCCGTTGAAGCGGGCAAGGACGTCTATCTCGAGAAGCCCATGACCTTCACCATCGCCGAGGGCCGCAAGCTCATCGAGGCGGTGCGCCGCAACAAGCGCATCCTCCAAGTCGGCTCCCAGCAAAGGTCATCCGTCTATTTCCGCCTCGCGGCCGAGGCCGTCCGCAACGGGCGCATCGGCAAGCTCCGGACCATTACGGCCCTGCTTCCGGTCGATCAGGGCACCGGAGACCCCAAGCCCGTCCCCGTCCCCCGCTTCCTGAACTACGACGCCTGGCAGGGACCGGCGGAGGAGATGCCCTACGCCGTCGACCGCGTCCATCCCATGAACAGCCTGGAGCGGCCCGGCTGGCTCCAGAACTCGCGATACACCCGGGGCATGATCACGGGCTGGGGCTCGCACATGGTCGACAGCGCCCAGTGGGGCCACGGCACGGACGAGACGGGCCCGGTGACGATCGAGGCCAAGGGAGACTTCCCCGACCGCGGCCTGTTCGACGTCCACACGACCTTCAAGGGCGAAGCCGTCTTCGCCGACGGCGTCCGCATGAGAATCGAGAGCGGCGAGGCGGGCGTCCGCTTCGAGGGGGACTCCGGCTGGGTCTACGCCGACCGCGGCAAGGTCGAAGCCTCCAAGCCCGAGATTCTCCGTGCCAAGCCGGGGGCGGACGAGATCAAGCTGCCGGTCAGCGGCAACCATATGAAGGACTTCCTGGAAGCCGTGCGGACCCGCAGGGATCCCATCGCCCCGGTCGAGGTGGGACACCGCTCCAACACGATCTGCCTCCTGACCCATATCGCCATGAAGCTGGGCCGGAAGCTGCGTTGGGATCCGGCGGCCGAAAAGTTCATCGACGACGCCGAGGCCGACCGCATGCTCGACTTTCCGCACCGCGCGCCCTGGACCCTGTAAAAGGGTATCCGCGATGCGCCGGCGCTTGTCCGCAGTCATTTGGGCGACCGTTCTTTTCGGATCGCTGCTCCCTATGGGGATGACCGGGGCCACCCAAAAGGGCCGGGTCGCACTGGAGAATAGGGAAAGCGAGGGCCGCCTGCGCGTCCTGATCGACGGCCGCGAGGCATTCGTCTACCAATACGGCGCGTCGCTCGACATGCCCCACTACTGGCCCCTGGCGACTCCGGGCGGGCGCAATCTCCTTGTCCGACAGACCGAGCCGTATCCTCACCATCGCTCCTTCTGGTTCGCCGACACGGTCCGCCGGCCCGGCGGCCGCGATGTCAGTCTATACAACGGGCTATACTCCGGCGTCGAGCAGCCGACCGAACCGAAGACCTACAAGCCCCCGTTCCGCGATCATATCCGGCACGTCCGCTTCGGCAAGCTGGAAGCCCGGGGCGGGCGGGCTGAGATCGAAGCCGAACTGGCTTGGGAGATGGACGGCTCGACGGCCCTGGTGACGGAGACGCGCCGGCTCGTCGTTCACGCCTTGGGCGGCGGAGAATATCTCCTGGACCTCGAATTCGTCCTCGTCCCGGCCGGCGGTGAAGTCGAGTTCCGCAGCGATGAAGTCCACTATGCCTGGCCCTTCCTCCGCCTGCAGACGCCCTGGAGCGGTGAGGGCGGCGGCCGCCTGACGGCCGACAACGGGGCGGCCGGGCAGGAAGCGACCAACCTGCGCGTCGCCAAGTGGATGGACTATTCCAACACCGCCGAGGGAGAGACGGCCGGAGTGGCCGTCTTCCAGTATCCCGACGGTTTCAATCACCGCTGGCTGACCCGCGAATACGGCTGCTTCGGTCCGCGCCGGCCCGACGCCCTGAGCGGCAAACCGTTCGTTTTGGCGCCGGGCATGAGCCTGCGCCAACGGGTCGGCGTCCTGGTCCATTCCGGGGACGTCAAGGGCGGGCGGGTGGCGGAGAGATACCAAGATTACCTCGGCGGCCGGGGGAAGTGATGGACCGGCGGGCGTTCCTCAAGACGGGCTTGGCTGCTCTGGCCTCGGCCGAAACGGCCTTGACCGCATCGGCCGCCGATGAGGCCTGGGCCGCGATCCCGCCTCGACGGCCGACCGGGCCGCTCGTCGGCAGGCCTCGGACGACCGCGAGAATCTCTAAAATCGATCTCTTCCCCGTTCTCTATCCCGTGGCCGGGTACTTTAAATTCTTCGCCGGGCCCGGCGGCCGGACGGGACGGCCCGCGGTCATCATCAAGATGACGGCCGACGACGGCACGATCGGCTGGGGTCAATCCGTCCCGCTTTCCACCTGGAGCGACGAGACCTGGGAGGGCGCGGTATCCGCCCTCCTCGCCTATTTCGGCCCCGCTTTGATCGGGCTCGACCCCGAGGACCCAGCCGGTGCCCAGGCCGCTCTGGACAAAGCCGTGGCCGGAGGGTTCTCGACGGGCCTGCCCATCACCCGGGCCGGGCTCGACCTGGCCCTGCACGATCTGATCGGGAAGCGGCGCGGGATCTCCCTGGCCCGTCTCTGGGGACTTCCGGAAGGCGGTCGCTTAACCTTGTCCTGGACGGTCAACGTCAAGGCCTTGGCCGACGCGGAAGCCGTCATCGAGGACGGGAAGACGCGCGGCTACGCCCACTTCAACATCAAGATCGGTCCCGATCCGGATTTCGACATCGCCCTGGCCCGAACCGTCCGCAAAGCGTCACCGCAAGGCTTTCTCTGGGCCGACGCCAACGGAGGGTACGATCCCGAGACCGCCTTGAAAGCCGCGCCCCGTCTGGCGGATGCCGGCGTCGCCGTCCTGGAATCCCCGCTCAAGCCGAACCGGATCGCGGGCTACCAGGCGCTTAAGAAGCAGGGCGCCCTCCCCATCCTGATGGACGAAGGGGTCGTGTCCCCCGCCGACCTGGAGGAGTTCATCCGGCTGGGCATGCTCGACGGGATCGCGGCCAAGCCGGCCCGCTGCGGCGGCCTGCGCTCCAACAAGCGGCAGATCGAGATCTGCCGCGAACGGGGCTTGCTGTGGCTCGGGAGCGGCCTGACCGATCCCGATATCTCCCTGGCCGCCTCGCTGGCCCTTTACGGGGCGTTTGGATTGGACAAACCGGCCGCCCTGAACGGACCGCAGTTCCTGGCCGCGGAGGTCCTGAAGACTCCCCTGCGGATCGAGAACGGTATCGCCCATGTCCCTATCGGGCCCGGTCTCGGCATCGAAGTCGACGAGGAGAAGGTCGTCGACCTCATGAAGCGCAGCGGCGGCGACAAGCTGCTCAAGTAATCCGCCGTTCTCCCTTTCCCGGAGTATCAATCACTCTATTTCACCACTAATTCGACACTGGCCGAGTGGCTGTTGAACTCGGGCGCGTACATGCACTCGATGTGGGCCATCCCGTTCTGGTACGTACCCCGATGGACGACCCGCAAGGGGTACTCGAAGATATAAGTTCCCTTGGGCAGGTAGTCGATGAAGAAGTGGCTGGCCGTGTCCTTGGTCGACTCGTAATAAGCCAGGCCGTCCTGATACTTGTACTGCGACAGGACGTTGACCGGCTCCAAGCCGCTTCCCCGATGGTCTTTCATATGGACGTATTCCATGTCCCGGTCCGTCCGCAGCTCGATCCGGACGACGAGCGTGTCGCCCACCGCAAGCGGCCCGCGCACCGGCTCGATGACCGGCCCCTTGGCCGTGGCCCGGCGGACGAAGACCGTCTTCTTCAGGGTCAGCGGATTTTGGGCCTGCGGCGTGATCTTCGCGATATCCTCCAGGTACTGCCAGTGGACGCCTCCCCAGGCGATCCCGGGATCGGTCTTCTTGACCGAGATATCGCCCATGGCCGGCTTGATCTCGCCGGGGCCGTACCGCTTTTCATAGAACCCCGTCCCGGCCTCGATGCCTTCGCGCGGGACAACCTGCCCGCCCAGCCGGACCTCGACCGGGGCATCCGAGGCCAGGAGGGAGGCACCCCGCAGGACCAGGGCGTAGACGGCGTCGGCCGTGGCCTTGGTCGTCTTCCAGTCCCGGGTCTGCTTCTGCTTCAGCAGCCAGATCTTGCACTCCTCAACCGCCTTCGCATCGCCCGCGACCTCATCGAAGGCCTCAATCATCATGGCCTGAGTCTCGATGGGCGCCCGGTACCACCACCAGCCCGCCTCGGTCTCCGCCCAGTAGCGGCCCATTTCCGGATCGAGCTTGCTGCGTTCCTTCATGGAGCGCATGATCTTGCCGGGCGTCCCGGCGTCGCCGAATCGCTTCAAGCCGACGGCCAGATGGGCCTGGCTTTGGCGGTTCCCGATCTCCAGCCAGAACTTCGCTCCCTGCTTGAGGAAATAATCGACGGCCTCACGGGCCTTTGCCGGAACGGGCTTGTCCTTGAGGTAGAAGCTCCGGCCGTAGAGGTACAGCGCGATCGTCGGGCTCAAGTGGTTGAGGACCTGGGTCTTGTCCTTGAGGATATCCCGATAGACTTCATCAATCCATTTGTCCAGATGATCGATCGCCTTGAGAGCCAGGTCCTGGGGGACATCCGAAACGCCCAGGCGCAGCAAGCGGCCGAAGCCCGTCACGAGATAGAGCGTGATGTAGCTGTCGCCTCGCCCGCCCGGAAACCACGGCCAGGAGCCGTCGCCGAGCTGCATCGCGGCCAGCTTCGCATAGGCGGCTTTCAGGCTCGCGGCCAGGGTGTTCTCATCGAATAACGATCCGATGTTCCGCTTGGCCTGGGTTTCGTTCTTGGCCTCCAGAACCCACGGCGATTCCTGAAGAAGGGCGCTTTTCAGGTCCTGGTTTTTCTCCAAATTGGACGTCAGCGCCTTGCTCCCCTTCCACCGGTCGAAGATCCGCCGGATCTTCGGATCGGACGAGGCGATCCGGCCGGCCAGGCCGTTGGCGTAGAGCCGGTTGAAGACCTGCTCCGAGCATTCGTATGGAAATTCCATGAGGTAGGGCAGGGCCTG
>JAQULS010000189.1 GCA_028749235.1 Acidobacteriota bacterium
GGGCCAGCCGCGCTTGCCTTCCAGCGATTCGAGCAGGGCGGTCTCCTCGCCGCAGACATAGGCCCCCGCGCCCCGGTGGACGATGACGTCCAGACCGAAACCGGTCTCGAAGATCCGTGCGCCCAGGCAGCCACCGCCGAGAGCTTCGGCCACGGCTTCCTCGACCCGGCGGGCGATCATCTCGTATTCGCCCCGGATGTAGATGAAGGCCGTTCGCACGCCCACGGCATAGGCGGCGATGAGCAAGCCTTCCAGAAGGAGGTGGGGCGATCGGGACAGGATATATCGGTCCTTGAAGGTCCCCGGCTCGCCCTCGTCCGCGTTGACGCACAGGTAGCGCGGGCCCTCCCCCTCCTGCGGCACGAAGCCCCATTTGACGCCCGCCGGAAAACCAGCCCCGCCCCGCCCGCGCAGAAATGCCCGGCGGACTTCCTCCCGCACAGCCTCCGGGGTCATGGAGGTCAGGGCCTTGCGCGCGGCTTCATAGCCCCCGGCCGCGGCGTAGCCGGCCAGCCGCCAGCCTTGGCCGCCTTCGGCCTCTCGGATCAGGGGCATCGCCATCGTTCAGTCCAATCCTTCCAGAATCCGATCGATTTCGTCCGGAGTCACACGGGCGTGTTCCTCGAAGTCGATCAAGACGCAGGGTGCGTTGTCGCAGTTGCCCAGGCATTCGACTTCTTCCAGGGAGATTCGGCCGTCAGGGGTGGTCTCGCCGGACCGGATGCCCAGACGTTCACGCAGCCGCCGCCAGACGGGCTCGCTCCCCCGCAGAGTGCAGCTCAAGGCTCGGCAGACCCGGACATGATGACGGCCCCCCGGGCGGTGCCGGAACAGAGAATAGAACGTGACCGCCTCGCGGACCTGGATCGAACGGAGGCCCAGGATTTCAGCCACCTCGCGCTCGGCCTCCGGCGGGATCCATCCCATCTCCGCTTGAACCAGGTGAAGGACCGGAAGGAGTCCCGCCGCGGGTTCCGGATAGCCGGCCGCCAGCCCGGCGATCCGGTCCTTGAGCGCCTGCGACAGCGTGCCGTTCATGACCTCACCGGTCCAGCTCTCCGCCGATCATGTTCATCGAGCCGAAGGTGGGAATGATGTCCGCGACCATGCGGCCGCGGATGAGATCCTCCAGGGCGGATACGATGTGGAGGCAGGGCGCGCGCAAATGAAGACGATACGGGCGGTCACCGCCGTCCGAAACGATATAGTATCCGAGCTCGCCGTTGCCGCCTTCGACCGAGGCATAGACCTCGCCTCGGGGCGGACGAAGTCCGTGACCGGCCATGAAGAACTGGAAATGGTTGATCAGCCCGGCCATGGTCGTGTAGGCCTCCTCCTTGGGAGGGGGGACAAAGCCGTGGGCCCGGGCATAAAGACCGTCCCGCCGGTCTCTCTCCGAGCCTTCCAGATTCGGCGACAGGGCGATCCGGCCGCCGGGCTTGCGGCGCCGGGCCAGGCGGATGGCTTCGGCCGGCGACAGCTCGGGTCCTTCGGCGGACGCGGCCGGCCCGGAATTCTTCTCCAGCCAGCCGAGACACTGCTCCACCAAGCGAAGGCTCTGCTCCATTTCCCGCATGCGGACGACGTACCGGTCGTAGTTGTCGCCCGTCTCCCCCACCGGCACGTCGAAAGCCAGCCGGTCGTAGACGAGGTAGGGCCGGGCCTTGCGGACATCGTAGGCGACGCCCGTCGAACGGAGGCACGGCCCGGTCCAGCCGTAAGCGACGGCGTTCTCCCGCGACATGACCGCGATGCCCTTCGTCCGGGCCAGGAAGATCGGATTCCGGTCGAGAAGCCCGTGGACGTCCTTGAGGACCTTGCGCACCTCCCGAACGGCGGCCCGGGCTTGCGCGGCGAAGCCCTCGTGCAGGTCGGCGCGCACGCCGCCGATCCGGACGTAGGAAGTCGTCATGCGGGCTCCGGTTGTCCGCTCGATCAGGTCCCAAAAGTATTCTCGGGCCTTCATATGATAAAGGAAGACGGTGAAGGCCCCGCTTTCCATGGCCATGGCGGCCAGGCAGGTCAAGTGATCGGAGACGCGCGACAGCTCGCTCATCAGCACCCTGATCATCTGGGCCCGCTCCGGCACGGCCAGGCCGATGAGCTTTTCCATGGCCAGGGCATAGCCGACGTTGTTGATCAGGGGCGAGACATAATTCAGCCGGTCGGTGTAAATGAGCAGGTTGAAGAAGGTCCGGCTTTCGCAGGTCTTCTCGAAGCCGCGGTGCAGGTATCCGATCTCGACTTCGGACGAGAGGACCCGTTCGCCGTCAAGCTCTAGCATGATCCGTATCGTCCCGTGCATGGCCGGGTGGGAAGGGCCCATGTTGAGGAGGAGGCTTTCCCGCCGGGCCTGGCGCTCGAAGCGGCCGGTCATGTCCGGGGACCGTCCTTCCGCTCGGGGAGGAGAGGCTGGCGGCGGCGCAGGGGGTAGTCCTTGCGCAGGGGATGTCCCTCGAAGCCGTCGTAGAGGAGCAGGCGCCGCAAGTCGGGATGGCCCGTGAATCGGACGCCGAAGAGATCGAAGACCTCCCGCTCCAGCCAAGCCGCGTTCTTCCATAAGCCCGTCAGGGACGCGATGGCCGGGTCCGCGGCCGGAAGCCGGGCCTTGATCCGGAGACGGACGTTCGTCTCGAGGCTTAAAAAGTGGTAGATCATCTCGAACCGCTCCGGCTCATCCGGCCGGTCGACGCAGGTCAGGTCAAGGAGCATCGCCAGCCGCGCCGGTCCGTCGCGCAGGCACGCGGCCGCGGCCGGGAGGGCTTGGGGCCGGATGACGGCGAACGGATCGCCCAGGGAAAACCCCGACTCCAAGACGGCGTCCGGACAAGCCGCCCGTAATGAATCTAGGACTTCTTTCTCTTCCATCGCCAATCCGGCTCCGAATGACGGATCTTGTCCTGAAGCTTCATCAAGCCGTCCAGGACCATCTCCGGCCGCGGCGGGCAGCCCGGGATGTAGACGTCGACCGGGATGATCCGGTCGATGCCCTGGACGACGGCATAGTTGTCGTAGATGCCCCCGCTCACCGTGCAGGCCCCGAAAGCCATGACCCACTTGGGCTCGATCATCTGGTCGTAGATGGTCTTGAGGACCGGCGCCAGCTTGTGCGAAATCGTCCCGACAACGAGGAGAAGATCGGCCTGCCGGGGCGAGAACCGGGTCAGGCCCGCTCCGAACCGGTCGATGTCGAAATGGGCGCAGGCGGCCGACATGTATTCCATGCCGCAGCAGGCCGTGATGAAGGGATAGTGGAAGAGACTGTAGGCCCGGCCCCAGCCGAGCATGGCCTCGAAGCGGGTGGTGATGAAGCCGCCGGACATGGGCTCAATCCCAATCGAACGCGCCTTTGGCCCAGGCGTAGGCCAGTCCGGCCGCTAAAATCGCCGTGTAGAAAATCATGGCCGCCAAGGCCGGCCCCTTGATCTCCCGCAGGATGAGGGCCCAGGGAAAGTAGAAGGCCGCCTCGACATCGAGCAGGAGAAAGAGAAAAGCCACCAGGCTGAACTTGACCGGGAAAGGCCGGATCCCCTCCTGGAGTTCCGGACTCCCGCATTCGAACCGCGTCTGCTGCGCGGGATTCGAACGGCGGCGCGGACCGAGCGCCGCGTTGACGGAGAGCATGACCAGAGCGAGAAAGCCGAAAACCGCGAACGAGACGACGAGAGCGGTCATGAGGCTGCTGTTCCTCGTTAAAGAATTCTATCGATTCAGTCGGGAATTAGCAACCCTCCATTGACCGAGGCCGGAAAACGCCCGTCAATTGACGGCATGGATGGCCGCGCCGCCCGTTTTCAGAGCCGCTTCCATGACCGCCTCGGACAGAGTCGGATGGATGTGGATCGTCCCCGCCACGTCCGATACGGTCAGCCCCCGGGTCATGGCCAGGACGAGCTCCGCCACCAGATCGCTGGCGCAGGGGCCCAGGATATGGGCGCCCAGGATGCGGTCGTCGGGGCCGGCCACGATCTTGACCTGGCCCTCGCCGGCGTCCATGGTCAGGGCCCGGCCGTTGGCCTGGAAGGAAAAAACGCCGGTCCGGACCCGGTCCGTTCGGGACCGGGCTTCCTCCTCGGTCAATCCGACCGAGGCGAATTCCGGATCGGTGAAAACAGCCATGGGCAGGGCGTCATGCCGGACGGTCTCGCGGCCGCCGGCGGCGTTGGCCGCCGCCGCCAGGCCTTCGTGGGAAGCCTTGTGAGCCAACAGCTTGCCGCCGATGACGTCTCCGATGGCGAAGATGCCGGGCACGGCGGTGCGCATGGCCTCGTCCGTCTCCAGGTAGCCCCGGCGGTCCAGGGGCAGGAAGGGAGCGGCGGCGAAGAGGCCGTCGGAATTGGGCTTGCGTCCCGCGGCCAGCAGAATGCGCTCGGCCTTGAACTCGAACGGCGCCTGGTTCTTGAGGCAGACGCCCGCCAGCACCGATCCGCCCTCCTCCCGGCGATGGGATTCTATTCTCATCTGGGTGAAGATTTTGAGGCCCTGCCGCTTGAGCAGAATCTCGAGGCGCCCCGCCATCTCCCGATCGCTGCCCAGAAGGATCTGAGGCAGGACCTCCAGAACGGTGACCTCGGTGCCCATCCGGGCGTAGATCGTCCCCATCTCCAGCCCGATGGCCCCCGCTCCGATAACCAGGAGGGACTTGGGAGGGGCCTCGAAGGCCAGGGCTTCCGTGCTCGTCACCACGTCCTTTCCGTCCGCCTTGAGAAAAGGCAGATCGGCGGCCCGGCTGCCCGGGGCCAGAATGACCGAACCGGCTTCGTAGCTCCGCTCCTCGCCTTGCGACCTGACCAGAACGGTGTGTTCGTCCGCCAGAACCGCCTCGCCCGCGACGAGATCGATCGCCCCTCGCTGAAGCAGGAACTCCACGCCGCGGACGAGCCGGTCGACGACCTTTCGTTTCTCCTCCAGGACCCTGGTCCAGTCGCAGCCAATCAGGGCCAGCGGGCCTTGCAGCGTTTTGCTGCGCCGGACTTCCTGAAAGACCTTGGTCTGGTGGAGCAGGTGTTTGGTCGGGATGCAGCCGTAGTTCATGCAAGTCCCGCCGACGCGGTCACGCTCGAAGAGGACGACGCTCCGGCCGAGCTGCGAGGCCCGGATGGCGGCCACATAGCCGCCGGGTCCGCCGCCGATGATGGCGATATCTTTTTTCGGGCCGTTCATGCCGCTCTCCTCTTACCTTGGGTTCGCAAAGACTCCGCTCGCGGGATTTCTACCATAGCCGAGTCGTCCGTCGATTGCAAGGCGGCTCAGGCCCAGCCTTGACAGGCCGGCCGGACAAAAGGAAAATAAGGCGATTTTTACCCCGGAGAGACCCCTGAAGAAGACAACGCGCATCGCTCCCCGATCCCGCATCCTTCTTCCCTTTCTGGCGGCCGCCGTCCTCTTGTCTTCCCCTCTTTACGCCGCCGCTTCAGGCAAGATCTGGGGCCGCGTCCTGGACCGGCAAGGCCGTCCCGTCCACGGAGCCGCCCTGAGTCTTCCT
>JAQULS010000190.1 GCA_028749235.1 Acidobacteriota bacterium
AGTACTTGGGAAAAGTCCCCGTCTTGCCGACCAGGATCAGCCGGACAAGCGGGGAAATGAATTTCTTGAAATAGAAGACCGTCTTGATCAGGTGCTCGATGCGCTTGTTGGGGGCGATCCGGCCGACGAACAGGATGTTGACCCGGCCATCCTTGAACAGGCCCCGCACGAATGGGCTGGGCGGCCGGGTGTACTTAGCGAAGTCGATGAACAGCGGGAAGACGAGGGTCCGGCGGAAGCCCATCTCGACGAGCTCGACCCGGTTGAACTCGGAATCGGCCAGGGCCAGGTCGACGGCGTCCTTGAGCGACGCCAGCTCCTCCCGGCCCAGGCGGGTGATCCGGGCGATCTCGGGATCGTGTTCGCGGAAGAAATGCGGCGGGGTGATGTTGTGGTGGATGATCGCCTTGCGTCCGGCCGAGGCGCGCAGGATTTCCGTCAGGGGCGAAGCCAGGGCGAAGTGGAGGATGGTCACATCCGCGGGCCCGGGGGCCGGGAAGTCCCGCACCAGGCGGCTCTCCCCTTCCAGCCCGCGGTCCCGGTCCAGGCAGTAGATCTCGGATTCGAAGCCCTGCTTCCGGAAAAAGGCCTTCAGCTCCGAGGCCTCGTCCCCGATGGCGTCGCCGCGGTGGAAGGCCGGAACGAGCTGATCGACTCTCATGCTTGACGGACCCTCGCCACATGGTCGAGAAGGACGCGGGCGACGTTGGGCCGGGCGTATTTCTTCAGGGCTTCGAGCTGACCCGCCACGATTCGCTCCCGCAGAGCCGGATCGGTCGCCAGCCGGTCGATCAGCGCGGCGGTTCCGGCGATGTCTTTCCGGCGAAGCAGGATGCCGCCCCCGTTCATGGTCTCCTCGACGGCGCCGGCGGCCAAGGCGATGACCGGGATCTTCTGGTAGAAGGCCTCCAGCAGGGGCACCCCGAATCCCTCGTGCTCGCTCATGCTCAAATAGACGTCGGCCGCCCGGTAGTAGGCTAAAAGCTCGGGGAAGGTGGTATGCCCGGTGAGATGGACGTCCTTGAGGCCATGCCGATCGACATAATCCTGCAGGGCGGCCAGGGAGCGGTCCTGGCCCCGGTAGTCGCCGGCCAGGATGAGCCGGGACTCCGGGTTGAAGGCCTTCTGGTAGATGTGGAAGACCTTCAGCACGTCTTCGGGCCGCTTGTTGGGGATGACCCGGCCGACGAACAGGATGGTCGTTTTGGGCTCGGCCAGAAGGCGGGTGACCACGGGATCGGCCCGGCCGTCGAACTTCCCGAAATTCATCAGGATGGGCAGGACGCCGGTGGGCGCGTAGCCGGCCGCTTCGAGCTCGCGGCGGTTGAAGTCCGAGTCGCCCAGGGCCAGCGCCACCTTGTCCTTGAACAACCCCAGCTGCAGCCGGCCGCGGTAGCATTCCCGGGCCAGGACCCGGTTGTTGTCCAGGAAGAACTCGTGCGGGGTGATGTTGTGGTAGATCATGATCTTCCGGTCGGGGACCCGGAAGGCCATCTTGGACACGGGCGAACCGATCGAGAAGTGGAACAGGAGGACGTTGTCCGGGGAGGATATCGCCTTGTATTCGCGGTAGTCCCGGACGTACCGGGCCGTCGCGGGCTCGTAGCCGTGGGTGAAGATCTCGGAGGTATAGCCGTTGGACCGCAGGATATCGCGGATCTCCAGCATCTCGTCCGAGATGGCGTCGCCGGAGACCAGCGACGTGGCGAATTGGTGGACGTTCATTCGGGGAAAACCCGCTCCTCGACCGACCGCTCACGCTTGGTGAGGTATGCCAAGTCCTTTTCCATGAGCCTCATCTTGCTTTTCAGAGCCTCGTGCTCGATCCGCAGCTTGGTCAGCTCGACGACGAGATTGTGGTCGAGCATGTGGAGCAGCTTGATATAGTCGATGAACTTGTCGTTCCGCCGGTTGGAGGCGTCCACCTGGCGGTAGAGCGCCGCCACGTCCTCGTGAAGCGGCAGAACCAGAATGCGCATCAGGGGAAAGAACGGACGCAGCAGCCGGATAAGCAGGCCCTTGAGGCGGGATTTGAGCCCGGAAGGCACGACGACGGGCGGAGCCGCGGGCTCAACCATGGGCATCTCGGGGGGATCGGGAATCGGCGCCGAAACGGGCTCCGTCGCGGGAGGCGCCGTCCGAACCGCGGCCGCCGTCTTGATCCTCTCCCCCAGCTCGGCCACATTCAAGTTGTCGTGGTCCACCGTCACCTTCTTGTCCATGGGCTCTCTCCATCCGGATCGCCTTCCATTCTATGGGATAACCCGCCTGGGTTCAACCGGCCGCGACGCCATGGGCACCGCCTCGGGGATTCATGATCCAACGAATGAAAAAGAACAAGCGCTATCCCCGCTACGGTGCCTGCGACGCCTCGGATACGACAGTTGAGTGCTATTTTGAAGCGAAGGGCGTCGCGGGTTGACACTGCCCTCCGGGCCAAGATATATTGCCGATCGCCGCCATGGATGAAAAAGCCTCTCTCGAACGCTGGACCGAGTCGCCCGATGTCGATGAGATCATGGCCTTTTTACGGGGCCGGATCGAAGCCCGCCGCCGGGGCGGCGCCCTTTACGAGGACGAGATCCGCTCCGAGGCCTCGCTTTGGCTGTCCGAGATCCTGGTCGAGCGGGACGAGGGCGAGACCGCCCTTCATCAGCAGCTCGATTCCCTGGGCGACTGGCGGCCGATGCTCCACCCCAACTTCTCCACTCACCGGGGCTTCATCGGCCGGATCGGGGTCTGGGTCAAGAAGCATGTCCTCCTGCCTCCCCTGCGCTGGCTGGTCGAGCCCGTCGAAGCCAACGCCTGGCGGCAGGACCGCCTGAACGTCCGGCTTCTCCGCCTGGTCGAGGAGATGGCCCGGGAGATCGGCCGCCTCAAGGCCCGCCTGGCCAAACTGGAAAAAGAAACGCCGGAAAAAACGGACCGGCCATGAAGATCGCCTTCGTCATCCACCGCTATGGGGCCGACATCGTCGGCGGCAGCGAAACCCATTGCCGGCGCATCGCCGAACAACTCGCCGCCCGCCACTCGGTCGAGGTCCTGACCACCACGGCCAGCGATTACGTGACCTGGAAAGAGGGCTACAAGGAGGGCGTGGAGACGATCAACGGCGTCACCGTCCGCCGCTTCCGGGTCCGCTCCCGCCGCAACCTCGTCCGGTTCAAGGAGATCTCCGATCTCTGCTTCCACGGCCAGGCTCATACGGCCGAGGACGAGAAGGCCTGGGTCCGCGCCAACGGGCCGGACAGCCCCGACCTGGCCCGGTACGTCCGCGAGAACAAGGCCGGTTACGACGCCTTCGTCATATACAGCTACCGCTACGCCACCGCCTGGGACACCCTGCCCGAAGTGGCCGACAAGGCCATCCTCGTCCCCACGGCCGAGGAAGACCCCGCCGTCCACCTGACCATCTTCCGGGATTTCTTCGCCCTTCCCGCCGGCATCCTCTTCCTCACGCCCGAGGAGCAGGATCTGGTCGGCCGGGCGGCCCTGGGCTCCCTGCCGCCGAGCGCCGTCATCGGGTTCGCGGTCGACGTGCCGGCCGAGCTCGACCCGGAAGGCTTCAAAAAGCGCCGCGGCCTGGACCGTCCTTACGTTCTCTATGTCGGCCGCATCGACCGCAACAAGGGCTGCGAGCTCCTCTTCCGTTACTTCCAGGAATACCTGAAGCGCAAGACACACGACGTCGACCTGGTCCTGGGCGGCTCGGCCGCCCTGTCCATCCCCGATCATCCCCGGATCAAGTACCTCGGGTTCCTGACCGACCGGGAGAAGTTCGAGGCCATCTTCGCATCCGAGCTCCTGGTCATGCCGTCCCCTTACGAAAGCCTCTGCATCGTGGTCCTGGAGGCCTGGAAGGCTGGCCGGGTCACGCTGGTCAACGGCCAGTGCAAAGTCCTTCGCGGCCAGAGCCGCCGCAGCCGCGGCGGGCTGTATTTCGACAGCTTCGCCGAATTCTGCGAGGCCATGGATTTCCTGCTCGATCATCCGGCGGTCGGCGCGGCGCTGGGCCGGGCGGGCCGGGCCTGGATCCAGGCGAACTTCGAGTGGGTTCACCTGACCGCGAAAATTGAAGACATGATCGCGCGGACGATCGCCGCGCGCGCCAAGTAACAAAAACCATTCCCACGGGCCGGATACCCTGTCGCAGGCCCCGGAGATGGGAAACGTGTTATTTTTTGGAATCGAAAAGCATATTCTCGTAGACGTTCTGGACGTCCTGCAGATCGGGCAGGGGCTTCAGCCGCATCTCGACGATCTCCTCAACGTCGCGATCGGTGAGAAGGCCGCGGGCTTTCTTCTCGGCGATGCGGCGACGGACCTCCTCCTCGAGACGGAGGGTCTCCTCTTCGCCCAGGCTTGGGATCGACAGCCATTCGCTCATCGCAATCCTCCCCTCTTCCCCGTCATCGGATATAGCCCAGGGTCCGGAGCTGGCGATCCAGCTCGGGATCGACCGCTGCCCCGGATTGGGACGGCTTCGGGATCAACTTGGCGATCTCTTCCGCCTTCCGGATCAGACCGCGGATCAAGGCCGTCCGGGCGGGATCACCGGCCAGGTTCTTCCGCTCGCCGGGATCGGCGCGCAGGTCGAACAGCTCGAACGGCGGCGGCACGAACGGCGGCGGCGAAAAGAAGCGAAAGTCCACCTCGCTATAGGCCTGATTCAGGGTCAGCTTGAATCCCCCATCCACGATCGCCAAACGCTGCGGGATGTGGACGGAGTTGATGTTCTCCGCCAACTCGGCCTGGACGAAACGGTCCGCCGTCTCCTTGCCGGCCAGGATGGGAAGCAGGCTGCGGCCGTCGATCGCGGCCGGATCATAGGCCGTTCCCGTGACATCTAGAATCGTGGGCATGAGATCGGTCAGGCGGACGACGGGATCCAGGCGACGGCCCGCATCGGCGCCGCCGGGCATCTTGATGATCAGCGGAACGCGAAGGAGCTCCTCGTAGACGCTGTGCGTATGGTCCCAGGCCCGGTGCTCATAGAAGCCCTCGCCGTGGTCCGCGGTCAGGATGATCATGGTCCGGTCATAGAGCCCCTGGCTGCGGAGAGCCTCGAGAACCGGCTTGATCAAGCCCTCGTCGGTCGTGCGGACGCCGGCATCGTAGAGGCCGACGACATTGTCACGGTCGGTGGGAGGAAGAGGCGTGAAGAGGCCGCGGCGGCCCCCCAAGTCGCGATTGACGTCGAAGTACCGCCAGCGGGGATTGGGGCCGAGGAAGAGATTCTGGAGATCCTCCCGGCTCTTGTAAGGAGCGTGGACCTGGTAGGTGTGGAGAAAGAGGAAAAACGGCCGGTCGGACATCTGCTTGATCCAGTCCGCCGCCTCCCGGCCGCCGTGCTCCGCCAGCTTGGGATCGGCCAGGTCCGGCTCGTTCATGGAGTATTCGTCGAAGCCTTTTCTGAAGCCGAAGACGGACATGACGAATCCGCCGCCGGTTATGGCGTGTGTCGCATATCC
>JAQULS010000055.1 GCA_028749235.1 Acidobacteriota bacterium
GTCTCCTCGCTGAGGGCCAGGCGGGTCATTTTCAGCTCCGCCAGAATCCTGCCCAGGACGGCGTCGGCTCCCGCGCTCCAATCGCGGGCGCGGATATGAACCTGAATGACCGGATCGTTCTTCACCCGGACATCGTGCTTGGACTTCTTCAGAATCTCCGCAAAGAGCCGGCTGCTTGGGCCCAGGAAATCCATCCCTTCCGCGGTCTCGCTGAAATAGCTGCCCGCAAGCGCGGAGAACCGGACGGAGAAGGGGTCCTCGGCCGCCGGTTTCGGCGCGGCCCCCGCCTCCTCGGCAATGGTGATGAACGGAGCGGAGGGCCGGCTCCACAATCGCTTGTTTTGTCGAATGAACTTGGTCAACTTGGCTTTCGTTAAATCGGCGGGATGGCCTTCCCATAGGAGGTTCCCCCACTGATTCAATAGGACCGAATACGGCAGGGATCTCGTCACGCCGTAATGATTGAACGTCCAATTGTCGGTGTCCAGGGCGATCGTCAGCTTCGGGTGATTGGCGTCGACGAATTGCTGCACGACGGGCTCATTCTCGTTCGATAAAGAAATGATCGTGAGGCTGTCTTTGAAGATTTCCTGCGTCACTTCCAGCTGTCGGCCGACGTTGATGCAGGGGGGGCACCAAGTCGCCCAAAAGTCGATCAAAACGAGGTGATGGCTTTGATACTGGTTGATTTTCGAAGAAGAGAGGATCTTCTGGATCCGAACCTGGCTTGCGGCCGGAAGCACCGCGAACCAAAGGAGAAGCAAGAAGACGATCCCTCGGGGAACGGGCCGGCCGGGTGCCTGCTTTGCGGACAAATGATTTCTCCTTTCGGGTTCGAGGCGGTTAGGTCGTGCCTCGCCCGGATAGGTAACAATACTTTCCGCCTTTCGTCAAGATGCTTCGGCTTTGACTTCTTCCTCGCGAGTCTGTTAATCTCCTCGTGATCGCCCGCGCGTTCCATTCCTTGGCTGGGAGGACATCCATGTTTGATTCTCGTACATATGCCGCTCGCCGCAAGCGCCTGCGTCGGGACCTTGGCTCCGGGGTCGCGCTGTTCCTGGGCAACGACGAAAGCCCGATGAACTATACGGCCAACGGATATCCTTTCCGGCAGGATTCCTCGTTTCTTTACTTCTTCGGCCTCGATACCCCTGGTTTGGCCGGGATCGTCGACGTCGACGAGGGGAAGGACATCCTTTTCGGCGATGATATCGACATCGAGGACATCATCTGGATGGGCTTCCTCCCGACGGTGAAGGAGCGGGCGGCCGAAGTCGGGGTCAAGGAGACGCGGCCGGCCAAGGCCTTAACCGCCTATCTCCAGGATGCCTTGGCCAAGGGCCGGATGGTGCATCTCCTGCCTCCCTACCGGGCCGAGCATCGCCTCAAGCTCCAGGACTGCCTGGGCGTTCCGCCGGCTGAAGCCAAGGCCCGGGCTTCCCAGGCGTTCATCAAGGCCGTCGTGGCCCAGCGCTCGGTCAAGTCGGAGGCCGAGGTGGCCGAGATCGAGACGGCCCTGATGACGACGTGCAAAATGTACGAAACCGCCATGCACATGGCCCAGCCGGGCGTCTATGAGCACTCGATCGCCGGCCGGATCAACGGTATCGCCATGGCCGACGGCGGGGCCAATGCTTTCCCGACCATCTTGACGATCAACGGCCAGATCCTTCACAACCACGGCTACACCAACAAGCTGGCCAAGGGTCGTCTCATGGTCGTGGATTCCGGCGCCGAGTCGGCGCTTCATTATGCTTCCGACATCACCCGGACGATTCCCGTCGGCGGCAAGTTCACCGCCCGACAGAAGGACATCTACGAGATCGTCCTGGCCGCCAACCTCGGGGCGATCCGTTTCGCCAAACCGGGCCTGCCCTACAAGGAAGTCCATCTCCTGGCTTCCCGGATCATCGTCGACGGCCTGATGGACGTCGGGCTGATGAAGGGAAATTCGGATGACGCGATAGCCCAGGGTGCTCATGCGCTGTTCTTCCCCCACGGCCTAGGTCATATGATGGGCCTGGACGTGCACGACATGGAAAACCTGGGCGAGAACAACGTCGGCTACGACCAATCGGTCGAGCGCAGCCGCCAGTTCGGGCTGGCTTACCTGCGGATGGCGCGGCCGCTCCGGCCGGGCCACGTCATGACCGTGGAACCGGGAATCTATTTTATTCCCGCTCTCATCGACCTGTGGCGGGCGGAGAAGAAGGCCCTGGATTTCGTAGCCTACGACAAGTTGGAAGCGTACCGCGGCTTCGGCGGCGTCCGCATCGAGGACGACATTCTCGTCACCCAGGACGGCGTTCGCGTTCTGGGGCGGCCGATTCCCAAGACGGCGGCTCAGGTGGAGGCGGCCTCGACGGTCTGAGCCGTACGGTGGAGCCCGGATGAGCCGGGCCGTCCGATCGAGCGCGCGGGGAAGAGGGTCCCTCACTCATGATGATCGCTCTTGTTCAACAGCACTCCGGTCCCGATCTCGACGACAACTTGCGACGAGGAAAGGCCGCTTTCGAGGAGGCCGCCCGAGCCGGAGCCGACTTGATCGCCTTTGCCGAACTGGCTTTCCTGCCGTTCCTGCCCCGGATCCCGGCCGCGGACCGGCCGGACGCCGGCCGCTTCGCCCAGACCGTTCCCGGCCCGTTGACCGAGGAATTCGGAGCTTTGGCCCGTAAGCACGGAGTCGTCACGGTTCTGAACCTGTTCGAGCGGGACGGCGATCGGACCTATGACGCTTCGCCCGTGATCGACGCCGACGGCCGCTGGCTCGGAACGGCACGCATGATCCATATCATGGAAGGCCCGGGATTCCATGAACGGGGCTATTACGCTCCCGGCGAAGAATCCCGCTGCGTCTTCCCGACCGCGGCCGGTAAAATCGGCGTCGCCATCTGCTACGACCGGCATTTCCCGGAATATATGCGCGGACTGGCCCTGCTCGGAACGGAAATCGCGGTCATTCCCCAAGCCGGCGTCGCCGATGAGTGGGGGGCAGGCTTGTATGAGGGCGAAGTCCGCGTCTCCGCCCTCCAAAACGGCTATTTCGCCGCGCTCTGCAACCGCGTCGGCGCCGAGGACGACCTCTCTTTTACGGGGGAGTCCTTCGTCGTCGACCCGAACGGGGCGGTCCTGGCCCGTGCGCCCCGGGACCGGGATCATATTCTTTTCGCGGCCTGCGACTTGTCCCTGATCGAAGCCTGCCACGCCCATAGGCATTTTATGCCGGACCGCCGTCCGGCCTTTTACCGGAAGCTCAAGCTGACGGACTGAATCCGGACATGGCAAGCTGGTATGTCGTCCAAACCAAGCCGAAAAAGGAATTCCACGTCGAAAAGCTCTTCCAGGAAGCCGGCCTCCCGGTCTACAATCCCCGGAGCCGCGACGGCGGCCGAATCAAGCCTTTCTTCGCGGGCTATCAATTTGTGTTTTTTGACTACCCTGCTCAGTACAAGCTCGTCAAATACACCCGGGGAGTGAGGGCCCTCGTCGGCAACGCCGGCGGCCCCATCCCGATCGATGAGGCCTGGATCGAGGAGATCCGGTCGCGCGAAGTCGAAGGCTATATCGAGGTCCAGAAATACGGGCTGGAGCCTTCGCCGGGCGACGAGGTCGAGGTGGCGGCCGGACCGCTCAAGGGATTGCGGGGCGTTTTTCAGACCGGCCTCTCCGATCAGGACCGCGTCCTGATCCTGCTCAACTGCGTGTCTTACCAGGGACGCCTGCTGATCGAAAAGGACAAGCTCAAGAAAGTCGTCATTTAACGGCTTTAGCCCGGTCCGCCCGCAGGGCCTCCAGAAACTCCGGCTTTAAGGACGTTCCGGAGAAGAGGACGTGTCCGGACGCGCCGAGCTTGCGGCCGATTTCGATCTCGGCCATCATGATCTCCGGCGTCGCCTGATTGTGGGACGTGCCGATGCCGAGGCCGGGCAGGACGGGTATCCGGCCCGCCGCCGCAGCCATCGCCTGACGGGCGTACTTTTCGAAATAGCCCAGGTTGTTGGTGTAGAGCATCGGGCAAAGCATGTCGACGAGACCCTCGCGGCACCAGACGGGCCAATCCTGGCCGATCAGAACGCGGGCTTCGCCGGCCGAGGGAAAGACGGCGGCCGAGACTTTGACGGTCCGGCCCAGGCTCGCCAGCCCGGTTCGCAGCTCGCGAAGGAACGTCGTGACCTGGCCGCGGTTCCAGTCGATCCACTCGTTCCACAGGATGTTGCCCGAATCGCGGGCCTTGATGTCGATCGGGTCGACGCCCGAGTACTCTTTGAACAGGGCCCTGGTCCGGGGGTCCCAGCTGAAATAGACTTCGCTCGGCGAACAGGGGTAACGGATGTAGTCGAGATGGATCCAGTCCACCGGGTAGGTCGAGGCCACTTCCAGCATCAGGCTCCGCTCGTACTCCCGCACTTCCGGCAGGGCCGGGTTGACGATGCCGATCAGCTCGTTCTTGGGCGAGCGGATGAGCCACTCGGGGTGCTGACGGACCTGCCCGACGATCGCCCCCTCGTCGAAGACGCAAAACCAGGGCTGGATGGTGAGGCCGCGCGGACCGGCCTCCTCGATCAACAGGCCCAGCAGATCATAACCGGCGTAGGCCGGGTCCCGCTCGGCGATCTTGGACGGCCAGTAGACCTGGCCGGACGTCGTTTTAACCAGCATGATGACCGTATCGATTCCGGCTCGGGACCAGGCGTCGAGGACGGTCTTCATCCGGGCCTTGGCCTCCGCCGGATCCGTGGGAAACTGGCCGGGGTGGGCCCAGACGGCCCGGATTTCAGCCGCCGGACTTGCGGGGCGCGGCGCGGCCGCCAGCGATGCGATCGTCGAGAGGCCGATGACGACGGCGGCGAGGCCGCGGATCGATGGACGAATGCGGTGCATCATGAAACCCTCCCGCCCGCCCAAGGGAAGCGGGCCGCTAGGCGCGACTATCTCTTGACGTTCAGCCGGCCTTTTCCGAACAGGTAGTCGGGTCCCGGGTCGCCGAGATCGACGGCCCGATTCTCGATGATGGAAAGAATCTGCGCCGCGGTGTAGGGCGTCGCGCCTTTAAGCAAGCCGATGGCTCCGGCCAGGTGCGGAGCGGAGGCCGACGTGCCGTAGAAATTGCGGGTGCCGTAAGTCTTCGTGGAAACCCCGGAAGGTGAGGCGAAGTCCGGCTTCAGCCGGCCGTCGAAGGTCGGCCCCTGGGCGCTGTATGCATGGTAGGCGTCGCTCGAGGCATCCGAGGCCCCCGCGGTCAAGGCGTTTGGAGAATCGGCCGGGATGCCGATGCTCCGGGCGGGGACGTTGCAGTCGATGGCCCGGCTGTTGCCGTAGGTGAAAAGCTCGAGCTCCGGATTGCGGCTGGCGTTGTATTTCCGGATGACGACCGCCCAATACGCCGATGACGTCGTGTACCAGCCGTAGGTTTCCTCCGTCGGCCACTGGCTTCCGGTCTGGCTGCCCGTCGAGTAATCGACGAGCTGGTAGTTGGACCCGTTCCACAGGTAGAGATACAGGTCGAAATCCTGGTTCGAGCCGCTGTAGTCGTTGCCGTCATAGGTGCCCCAGTCTTTCCAGTTCAGGAAGGCTCCGACCGTTTCGTACGCGGGGACGTAGAAGTCCAGATACTCGTCCGTCCCGTTAAAGTTCATGATTCCATCGGCATCCGGGTCGTTGAAGGTCCCGGTCCAATGATCCAGCGCCCCGTTGCCGGCGGAAACCGCCCATACGGCCTTCGAGGCGGCCACGTCCTCGTCGATGGGACCGGTGCCGTCCCCGGCTCCGGCATTGTACCAGCCCAGGGAGTAGGAGACGACGTCCACGTTCTGCGAGTTCAGCCACGAGACCGCCCGGTCCTGCTCCACGTCGGTGTCGATGTTGACCAGGAAGAGCTCCGCGTCGGGGGCCATGTCATGGACGATCTCGGCGCAGGCCAAGCCGTGGTTCTCATCGGCCTCGATGTCGCCATCGGCGCGGAACGACTTGACCGTCACCGCGTCCGGCAGCTCCTTGCCCAGGAGGGACTTGTAGTCCATGAATCCCAAATCGAGAATGGCGATCTTGGCGGGTGTGCCGTTATGAAACGCGGCCAGCCCCTGCCAATCGTCGGCGCCCGTCTTGGCGACGCCTTCGCTGGTGATCTCGTGCTTGAACGCGTGCAGGGGGAGCCGGACCCGGACGACGTCCGGATCGGCGGCCAATGCCGCCAGCGCGGAGGTCGGGAGGACGTGTTGAATTTTATTGACGAAGCTCGTCTGGATTTCGCCTCCCAGCGCCCGGATGCGGGCCCGCACCTGGGGAGCGGAAGTCCCGGTCGGGCCCGACAGAGGCCCGGTCGTCGTCTCGGTGACGACGACGATCCCGCCGTCCCGCATGGATATGCGGCGGTTCCGGGCGTATGCGGCGGCGGCCTCCGGGCCCTGGCTCGCTTCGATTGAGGCCAGGCGGCCCAGGACGGCCTGCAGCTTGGGCGAGCCTTCGTGGGCGGGGAGTGCCGTGGGCGAGATGTCCATGGCCGGCGGATGCTCCTGTTCCTGGCGCGAGCCGGAGGCCGGCAGGAAAAAGCCGAAAGCGGCGATCGCCGCGAGAGAAATCAACAGGATCCTTTTCATGGTCATCCTCCCTGTCATTGTCCGAAGGAGAAGGAGAGGCCCAAACCCCCGAAGGCGGAGTCCAGGTTCAAGCCCGAAAAGGTGCCTTCGGCGCTATCGGAGCCGAGGTTGTCGCTGATCGTCCAGCTTCCGCCGGCCCTGAGGAAGCGGTATCCGGCTTCCAGGACGAGCCTCATTTGGGAGGTCAGAACGACTTCCAAGCCGCATCGGGCCGAGGCGGAGAAGCCCGGATTGAGCTTTTCGGTAATGCTGAAACCGATCGCCGCCCATTTTTCTTCGAGAGCCGAGTCGATGGAGGAAAAGGGCAGAGCGAGGCCCGCGCCGGCCCCCGCGTAGAGGACGATGTATTTTCCGAGCGGCAGGCGGCCGCGAAGCCCGACCTCAATCGGAACGAGCCGGACAATCCCCGTCCGCAAACCGACGGGATTGTCTTCGGCCTTTAATTGGGCATAGGAGGCCCCGATCTCGAAGCTGAAGCCGCGGGCGATGGAAATCTCGTAGCTTAAAGCGGCGGCGAAGCCGCCCCCGATCTTGGCATTAAGGCCGTGGGCGTATCCGCCGGTCAGGTTGAATCGTCCGGCGGCTGCGGCCGGAACGACCGCCAGCGCGGCCATGATCAGAACGACGATCGCTTTCTTCATCAGTCCTCCTCTCCGGCCGGCGGCTTGCCGCCGCTCCCGCCGGGGATTGCGTTGCGCGGAATATCTCCGGGCCCGGCCGGCGGGCGGAACGGAAATCGGATCCCGAGGCTTATTTGCATGTGCTGCAGGAATGGCTTGAGCATGACGTGCAGGAGTGCCCGGAGGCCTTGATCCGGCTGGCACCCCCGCCGATCCCGAAGGCGGACAAGAGCTTGCGCACCGGCCCGGCGCAGTCCGGACACCGGACCTCGGCTTCTCCGCCCAGCCGGACCAGGGCTTCGAATTTTTTCCGGCAGGCATCGCAGTGGAACTCATAGAGCGGCATAGGAAGGCTATTTTAATGGAGAACGTCCGGCACGGCAAGGCTGCTCTTGCTCCCGCCGCTCCGGGGTGCCGGTGCTTGCGCGGAAAGAGCGTTCGGCCTATTCTAGGAATCCCATGCCACGACCCGAGCCGCCGTCCTTTACGGTAAAGGAGTTCATCCTTTTTGCCCTCCTGGCCGGGGCGATCGCGACCTTCAGCCTGGGGTACAATTACGGGCTGGGCAACCACATCGAGCTCCTGCCCCATATCGAACGAATCCTCGACCCGTCCTTCGCGGCCGGCGATTTTTCGGTCGATTCGTCGGCCGGCGGGCCCCGCCAGTATTTCGCCCGCTTGGGCGCCGTTCTGGCGGGGCGGATCCCGCTTCCGGCCGTCTTTTTTCTCCTGACCCTGCTCCAGAACGCCGGCACGGCGGTTCTGACCGCGTTGGCGGCCCGCAAAATGTTTCCCCAAACCGCGGCCGCGCCCATCTTGGCCGTCCTGGCCGTGATGACGATTGAAGGGCCGAGGCTCGGGGGGGCGGGGTTTTTGCGCCTACCGACGGCCGTCGCCTTTACGGTGGCGACGCCGTTGGCTTTGGCGGCGCTCTGGTTTGGTCTGGCCGGCCGGCCCATGGCCGCCCTGATGGCGGCCGTTCCTGCGGTCTTCATACATCCCCTGGTTGGATTGGAGATTTCCTCTCTCGGCGTCGCGGCGGCGTCCATCGAGCGGTTCGGGACGGCTCTGCGGATCGGCCGAGGGGGAAGGGAGCGCGGATCGGCTTTCCGGGGGGGACTTGCTTCCCTGGGCGCGCTGGCGGCGTTGGCCGTCTTTGCTTACGTCGTATGGTTTCGGAGCCAGCCGCCGCAGCTTCTTGACGCGAACTCCTTCATCGGTCTTTACGCCCGGTTCCGGGCGCCTCATCATCTATGGCCCGCGGCGTTTCCCCCCTTGGACTGGATCGTTGCGGCGATATTCTATCTCGCGGCCGCGATCCTGGCCGGGAGATGGATCCGCCGGGGGCCCGCCGATCGCTTCCTGGCGACGCGGACCGTCCTGGTCCTGGGCTTCCTCCCGATCGCCGCGTTCACCGGCTGGTTCTTCGTCCAGATTGTGCCTCTCCGCTTGGTGACCACGCTCCAGCTCTTCCGTTTGACTACGGTCCTTAAGTGGCTTGGATATCTCCTCCTGGCCGGGGCCGTAGGCGGCCTCGGCCGTATGTCCCGGTCGTCGTCCCGGGCGCGGCATTCCGGCCTCCTGGCCTTGGGAAGCGCCGCCGTTCTGATCGCCTCTTCCCTTGGACGGATCGGGGAAGCGGATCTGCCCATCCGCCAGCAGGGACTGGCCTTGGGAGGCATCGGCTTGGTGGCCGCGGCTTGGCTCGGGCCGAGGCGGGCTTGGTTACGGCGGCTCGCGCCGGCCGTCGCGGCCGGCATGATGATCGCGTGCCTTCTTTGGCCCGCCAGCGGCCGCGTCCCCGTCATCGGCGGCCTTCTCGCCCGCACCCGGCCGATTTTCACGCTTGAACAAGGAGCCCAGCGCGAGGATGCGGCGGCCCGTTTCTGCCGCGAGCGGCTCCCGGAAGGATCCACGGTCGTCGTGCCGCCGCTTCTCGGCCGCTTCCGGCTGGTTTCGCGCCGTGCTTTACTGACGGATTTCAAGTTCATGCCGACGGCGGACGCCGCCCTGATCGAATGGCGGCGGCGGCTGGAGGCTGCCTACGGCCCCTGGTCGGGCGCCGGCTTCGCGGCGGCCCGCTCCATAGATCGCGGTTACCGGATGATTTCTCCGGCGCGGTTGGCCCGCTTGCGCGCGCTCTACGGCGTCGCATACGCCGTCCTCTACGCGGATACGCCCGGGCCGGCAGCGGAAATCTACCGGGACCGGTTTTTCAAAGTCGTCCGGATTCCCGCCGGCCCTTAAGTCCGGACGGCTATGGCTTCGATCTCGACCTTGACGTCCTTGGGCAGGCGGCCGACCTGGACGGTGGAACGTCCGGGGAACGGGGCCGGGAAATATTCCCCGTAGATCTTATTCATGGCCGCAAACTCGCCCATGTCGGTCAGGAAGACCGTGGTCTTGACGACATCGGCCATGGTGCAGCCGGCCGCCCCTAAAACCGCAGACAGGTTCTTGAGAACCTGATGCGTCTGCTCCTCGATGCCGCCCGTCAGCACGGCGCCCGTGGCCGGGTCGATGGGCACTTGGCCGGAACAGAAGACCATCTGGCCGTGGCGAATCGCCTGCGAATAGGGACCAAGAGCCTTCGGGGCCGAGTCGGTATGCACGGCTTGCTTCATCGTTCGTCTCCTCTCGGCGGCCGCTCGTCATCCGTTACCGGGCCGGCCGCTTCCGCCCGGTCGCGTCTCCGCCCTCGCGTCCGGGATCAGGACAGGACCGTGATCCGGACGGGAGGGCTTTCCGCTGGACCCGAATCGGATCGGGCGCGGGCTTTGATTGTATAGGAACCGGGCTTCAGCCGCCAGGCCAGGCCGTAGGGAGGTCCGCTCTCGCCGATTTTTTCCCCGTTCACCCACCACTCGACGACACCGGTTCGGAAGCCTTCGGCCAGAACGGCCCGCAGGCGGATGGATTGGAATTCGCCCCGCAGCACCGGATCGAGCTTGAAGACGTCGCCGTCGGCCGGGGAAAGCACGGCGAGCCCGGAGGCGGGGACGTGCGTCCCGACTCCGGCCGGCCCGCGGCCGGCTCCCGAAGCGGCCTGGGCATGGGTCAACGGGCAGGTCTTGTCCGGTTCGGTGCCCGCGGCGAAAACCTCCCGGATGATGCCGGCGCAGCGCGGCCCCGGCCGCAGCCCGGACAGCGGGCAGATCTCGGCCCGGACGATTCCGGCGGGCTCGACGAACGATCCGGCCGGCCTCTCGGCTGCGGCCAGCTGCAGGATGTCCCGGAACAGCGGTCCCGCGCCGGTGACTCCCGACACGCTCTGCATCGGCTTGCCGCTGAAGTCGCCGGCCCAGACGCCGACCGTGACCGACGGCGTATATCCGATCGTCCAATTGTCGCGAAAATCCTTGGAGGTCCCGGTCTTGGCGGCCGCGGCGAAGGGGAGGTTCAAAGGGGAAAGATATCCGAACGAGGGGATCCTGGCGTCGCGGTCGGAGAGGATGCTGGTGATGATGTAGGCCGAGACGGACGTGAACACACGGCGCGGCGGGACGGGCGGTTCGCCTTCGCGGATCTTGCCGTCTTTGCCGGTCGTCCGCAGGATGCTTCGCTCGCCCCGATAGACTCCCTCCCGGGCCAGGGCGGCATAGGCCCGGACGAGTTCGAGTAGGGTTGCCTCGGCGTTGCCCAAAGTCAGTCCGACGCCATAAAAACCAGGCGGCTGTTTGAGCCCGGCGAATCCGAGCTCCCGGAGCTTGGCGTAGAGAAGATCGGGTCCCAAGGCCTGCAGCACGGCCACGGCCGGGACGTTGTAGGAGCTGGCCAGGGCGCTCCGCAGTCGAATGGCTCCATGGAAGGACTCATCGTAATTCTCGGGAGTGAAGGCGCCGCCGGGGGTGGCGAAGGGGGTCGGGTCGTCTTCCAGAATGGTGGCGGCGGTCAGGCCGCGTTCCAGTCCCAGGCCGTAGGTGATGGGCTTCAGCGTCGAGCCCGGTTGGCGCGGGGCGAGGGCGCCGTTGACCTGGCCGTCATGGCCGGCGTCGAAAAAATCGCGCGACCCGGCCATGGCCAGGACGTCCCCGCTGACGTTGTCCATGACGACGGCCGCCGCGTTGGTCACGCCCTTGCGCTCCAGCCGGGCCAGGCTGTTGCGGATGAGGGCCTCGACCTTGGCCTGGAGTCCCGCATCCAGGGTGGTCCGAATCTCCGCGATCCGGGGCCGCTCGTCCGTCGGCACGCGGGACAGGATCCAGTCGCAAAAATGGGGCGCCCGGAACCGCTCCGCCGCCGGCCGCAGGCCGATCGGTTCGCGCAGGGCCCGCTCCAGGGCGGCCGCATCCACATAGCCCAGGCCGTGCATCCGGCGCAGGATCTCCTCCTGGCGCCGCTTGACCCCGGCGAAGGCGCGGTAGGGATTGAGCACGGTCGGAGCCCGCGGCACGGCGGCCAGGAAGGCCGACTCGGCCAGGCTCAAGCCGGAAGATGGCTTGTCGAAGTAGAGGCGGGAGGCGGCTTCGATCCCGAAGGCCTGGTTGCCGTAGGAGATCCGGTTCAAGTACTGAAGAAGGATGCCTTCCTTGGACAGGGTATGGTCGAGCCGGACCGCGAGCCAGGCTTCGCGGATCTTGGCCGGCACGGTCCGGCGGAAGCGCCAGATGTTGCGGATGACCTGCTGGGTGATGGTCGAAGCACCGGAGACGATCCGCCGGCCTCGCAGGTTCTGGAAGAAGGCCCGCGCGACGGCGGCGACGTCGATGCCCGGATGGGAGAAGAACGACTTGTCCTCGGAGGAGACGGTGGCCTGCAGCAGAAAAGGCGAGATGTCGGCCAGACCGACCCAGCGGCAGCGGCCTCCCTCGTCCGACAGGACTTCGCGCAACAAGCCGCCGTCCCGATCCGTGATCCGGAGCGAGACGACCGGCCCCGGGTCGAGCCGTTTCTTGGGGATCGGCCAATAGAGCGATCCCAAGGCCGCCAGGAGCAGGGCGCCCGCTGCGGCGGCCGCGAGCCATCGTCGCCGGTGCTTCACTTCACGATCTTGACCGTCCGCTCACCGCTGCGGCCGAACGATTCGGGCGCGTACATCATTTCGGCCTTGCTCCCCGGCAGGGCGAAGGTTCCGGGCGTCAGGGCCCTGGCCAGGTAGCGATGCTTGTGGACGCCGACCGGAAGGGAATCGGCGAAAAGCAGGACGCGGTCGTCGCGTATCTCGATGTGATTGAAGCCCCACCAGCGCCACCAGCCGCCTTCGCCTTCGGATCGGGCGATGGTTTCGAGCTGGAGGTTCTGTTCCCGGCTCTCCGTCTCGAAGCTGGGGTCGACGGCCTCGAATCCCGCCGGCAGCGGATCGTCGACGACCACGAACAGGCTCTCCTTGGGTGCCAGCACTTCCAGGGTGACCAGAACGATCTGGCCGGCCTTGATGTCGGCCAGCGGCTTGCCGTCCAGCCCGGTCAGGGTCTTATAGACGGCGAAGCCCTCGTCCCGGGCTTCCAGCGGCCGCTTGGGCGCGTAAGTCAGCCGCAGGCCGTAGTGGAGGGTGCCGGGGCCGGTCTTGTCGATCTTGACCGGCAGGCCTTTTCCGGGCTTGACGTCGGCCAAGCTCCGCGAGGCGGAGGCCGTCTTCTGGAGCGTCTGGAACGTTTCCTTGAGGATGGATTGGCCGGCGAAGGTGATCTCGGCCCGGAAGTTCGGCTGTTCGCCTTCGAAGGTCCGGTAGTACTCGTTGAGGGCGTAGAAGACGAAGAAGTTCTCCTGGGTCGTATGCCAGCGCCCGGCTTTCCTTTGTCCCACCAGCCAGCGGGCGATCGAAGCCGACAGCGGGTGGCGGCGTCCGGTCTCGAGCAGGGTCTGCAGGACGAGGGCCGTCGTGCGGGCGTTGGAGGAGTAGATCCAGGACAGGTCGGAGGCGGCGTCCTCCTCGAAATGGGCCCGCGAGGCCTCGACCTTGATCAGGTTCAGCATCTCCTGCAGGATCGCGTCGCGGGACTGGACCGGGCCGCCGCCGGCGTGGATGGCCTTGGCCAGGAGGCTGCGGCCGAAGACGGACATCTGGCCGCGGGCCCGGAAGAGGATCTCCGCGGCGGCCGGCTGGGCCTTCTTGAGCAGGGCCAGGTCGTAGAGGGCGAAGGCCTGGGTCGTAAGCCAGGCGTTTGGCCCGTAGGGGTAGGGCGAGTCTCCGACCTTGGCCGAGAGAAGCTGGCGCAGGTAGTTGGAGGCCTGGTTCAGCCTTTCCTCGTTGACCGGGTAGCCGGCCTCGTCGGCCTTGATCTGGGCGAAGACGGCGTAGACCGTGGCGTAGGGCGATTCGCGGGCCGAGTCCGGCCACAGCGCGTAGCCGCCGCTTTCCCGCTGGCAGGAGTCCATGTCCTTGAGGACCTTTTTGACGAGGTCCCGAACCGCCTTCGGCTCGAGCCCGCTCAAATCGAAGTCCTCGATCAACTTGGGCGCCACGAGATAGGGGAGAATGGAGGAGACTTTCTGCTCCAGGCAGAGGTAGGGATAGTTGGTCAGGTAGTCGACGCAGCCCTTGAGGCCGGTCAGGGCCGAAGCGGCCGCGGTGACCTCGAGCTTGGTGGCTTGGGGCTGGATGGTGTCGGGCAGATTGAGGGTCTCTTCCGTGGGCCCTGCGGTCTCGTTGAAGGTGGCCACGGTCTCGGTGCCGCGGGTCGTCTGGACCGGGAAGCCGGTCTCCAGGCCGTCCGAGTCGGCGCCCATCTTGGCCCGGAAGGCCAGGCGGGCCCGGCCTTCCTTGTCCGCCTGCAGGGCGAACAGGACCTCGCGGCTTTCGCCGGCGGCCAGGTCGAAGGTCCGCTCGGGCTTGTCCTTGAGGGCCAGGCCCTGGACGTCCAGACTCAAGGCGACGGTGCCCTTGCGGCCGGAATAGTTGTTGATGACGACGCCGGCCTGGAAGACATCTCCCACCCGGGCGAAGCGCGGCGTCGAGGGCAGCAGGAGGATGGGCTTGCTGACCTTGAAGGAGGCCTCTTGGCGGCCGAAGGACGAGTCCTTGGTCTGGGCCACGACCATGATCCGGAACGTGGTCAGGTTGTCGGGCAGGCTGAATTCGAAGGAGGCCGATCCGTCGGCCGCTGTGAGCAGCGAGGGGTTCCAGTAGGCCGTCGTCTTGAAGTCGCCGCGCAGCTCGACCTCGGACAGGCCGGCCGCGGCTTCGTTCTCGCCGCCGCCGCCGCCGGTGCTTTCGCCCTTTTCGCCGTAATGGCGCTGGCCGACGACGTGGATGCGGGAGTCGGCGGTCTGGACGGACAGCGGCTTCTCGCCGTAGTACCAGGAGAACAAGTCGGTCGCCTGGTAGCCGATCAGGTTGAGCACGCCGGCGTCCACCACGGCCACGGTCAGCGAAGAGGGAGCCCCGGCCGCGGCCGCGTCCTTGACCTTCAAGGACACCTTGACCTTGTCGCGGGGCTTGTAGGCCGGCTTGTCCGTGGCCACCTCAACGGCCAGCTTTTTGCGGGCCGGGTCGACGTGGAGCGCGGTATAGCCGATCTTGAACTGCGGCTTGCCGACGTCGTCGTCCTGGGTGACGGCGGCGCCCGCGGTCCGGCCCTGGATGAGCAGGACCGAGACGAAGACGTTGGGGATGTGGTCGGCCGTCAGGGGAATTTCGATCGGGACGGCGCTGCCGACGATGTCCACGACGCGGGCGTCCATGATCGACTCGCGCTCCACCGTGATCAGGGCCTTGGCCTTTTCGTAAGGCGACTTGATCAGGATGCGGGCGGTTTCGCCGGGCTTGTAGGAGTCGGCGTCGGGGACGAGCTCCAGGGCGTCGTCGTCCTGCCGCTCCCAAGCCACGTAGTCGGAGCCGGTGACATAGACATAGGTGGACGTGACGATGCGGTTTTTGCGGCCGTCCTGGCCCTCGGCGGTCAGAACGTAAAGGCCGGCCTTGTCCACCGTGAAGACGGCTTCGGCCGGCTCCGGCGCGGTGCGAAGAGCCTTCGAGGCGACCTCGGTGTCGGTCTTTTCCGAGACCCATTCGTAGCTTCCGCCGACGCCGGCCTTGCGGGCCGAGCGCCACTCCCGCCGCAGGAGCTTGACGGTCAGCTTCTTGTCGGGAGCCGCCGTGCCGTCCGGCAGAACGGAGATGACGTCGGCGGCCAGGCTCTCGCCCTTCTTGAGGAACGTCGAACGGGGCTTGAGGCCGATGTAGTACTCGCCGCGATGGATGAGGGTCTGGATGCGGTTGGAGATGGACTTGCGGCTGGCGCTGGTGACGGTTGTCTCCAGGACGGCCATGACCGAGGACGTCTCCTTCTCGGCCACCAGAGGGGCGGATACGGCCAGCTTGCCGTCCAGGTCCAGGGGCTTGGCCCCGGAAGCCAGCAGGCGGCTGTTCTCGGAATAATCGGCCTCCCAAAGGTCGATATCCGAACCGAAGATATAGCCCTTGCGGCCCGGGGGGGCGAAGGACGTCTGGTTCAACCGTAAAGTCCATTCGGCTCTCTGGTTGGCCATGGCCCCGCCGTAGAGATAGTTAGACCGGATCTCGGCCTGGAACGGCTCGCCGAAGACGAAAGACTCCTTCTGGGCCCTCAAATGGACCTCGAACTCGGCGGGCCGGTAGGCTTCCACCCGGAAGCTGTCGCCGAACTCCTCGGTCTTGCCTCCCGGTCCTGCGGGCGGAACCTTGATCTTGACGCTGTAAAAGCCCAGAGCCGCGTCGGGCGCGGTCTCCAAATCGAGGGCGAAGGAGCCGTATTCGTCGAGGGCGGCCCGGCCCTTGTGGATCGAGGCGCTGAACGGGTCGGTGATCTCGCAATCGACGGATTTGACGGAGGGGAGCATCCAGCGGCCCTTTTCGCGCGTCCGGATGAGACCTTTCAGGTGGACGGTCTCTCCGGCCCGGTAGATGCCGCGCTCCGAAAAGACGCTGCCGCGCAGGCGCTCGGGCTCGGGCGACCAGTTATAATCGATGGCGAAGCGGTAGGGTTCGATCCCGGTGCCCCACTCGGAGCAGGCGAAGGCGATATCGGTCCCCTTGCGGGCGAAGATCCACTGCTCGGGCTTGGACCACTCTTCGGCGGCCTTGAGGCCCAGGGCCTTCCAGCCGGGGGCCTGGGCCTTGCCGTCCTTGTCGGTGAGGCCGCGCCAGCGGACGATGTTCTTCTCGTCCCGGATCTCGACTTCGGCCTCGGCTACGGGCAGCCCGTCCTTGAGGCCGGTGACCCAGATGAGATTGTCGTCGGGCGCGAACTTACCGGTGACGGCCAGGTCGGTGACCTGGATCATGGCCTTGGGATAGCGCTCCCATTCCTCTTTGGAGTAGGTGTCGAGCTGGAGGAAGACCAGGCCGTGTCCGCCTTCGATCAGACCGCCCAGTTGGACGGGTACGAGCTGGCGCTTGTTGCGGGGAAGCTGGAGCATCTGGACGGTGTCCAGCTTGAAGAAAGACGGCCGCGGCTGATACAGGGCGTTGGCCCAGAAAACCTTATCGTACTTGAGAAGCGGGATGATCTCGTCCTTGGATAGCGAGGCGCCCATGACCCGGAACTTGTCGGCGTTGACGGCCGAGACCGGGTAGATCGGATCGAGGTAGGCTTCCAGGACGCCCTGGCCGGTCGTCATGTCGATCGACCGGTCGTAGGGACCGGTCGCGAACTTGACGGCCGCGTCACGGCCCAGGGTGTTCCCGAAGTCGTCCTTCAAGCCGGCCGGGATGCGCGCCGTATAGGCGGTATCCGGGGCCAGGGGAAGCGAAAGCCAGAGGTCCGTGTTGCCGTGTTCCCAGTCCTGATAGTACTCAGGGATCTTGACGGCGGGCTCGAAGACGACCGCTTTGATGAAGTCCTTGTAGAGAACCCGGTTGCTGAAGTGGAAAACGATCTGCTGGCCGGGGCGCAGCGGCTCCTCGGCATCCAGGCCCTCGAAAGCGAAGGTCCGGAAGGTCCGGAAACGGAGCGCGGCGGCCTTCTCCAGTCCGAGCGGCCCTTCCCGTCCGGGCAAACCGGGCTTGATTTCGACCGAATACTCGAATTCGGGCCGCAGCTTTTCCCGCGGTACCATCTGGAGAACCCGCTCGGGCTTGGCCTCCAGGCCGAGCTCGCCGAGCTTGGCGGCCACGGGTTCCTGCAGGGAGAAACCGGGCTCGTGCGTCTTGCCTTCGGGGCCGGCTCCGGCCATGGACAGGAAGCGCTCGGCCTTGGCCCGGTCGATGGCCTGGCTGAAGACAAGGAAGACGGGCTGATCGAGCCTGACCTGTTCCGCTTCATGGGCCGGAAGAGAGCCTGTCAGGAAGGGCCTCTGGGTTTCGAAAGTCCAGGTCTCGTCCTTTTTCAGTTCATAGCCGTCCTGGGAGCGGAGTCCGGACGGAACGGTCACCTTGATTTCCGTGCCGAAGGGGAAACGGTCCTTGGGCGTGAAGGCCAGGGCCTTGGTTCCCATCCAGCGGTATTTGCCGGCGAAGGAAGGTTCGATCTTGAGGATTTCCTGGCTGTCCTCGATGGGCAGCGGTTCGAGAGGGGCCATGGTGTGGTCGAAGATGACCACGATCTGGTCGGCGTCGCGTTCTCCGGCCAGCGTTCCGCGCGGGCTGGAGTGGACGACGGTCAGCTCGCCCTTGGCCTCCCCGGCCGGGGGGGCCGGCCGCCCGGCGGCCTTGGCTTTGCAGGCCGGCAGGCCGGCGAAGGAGACGACGAGAATCGCGGCGAATAAACCGAGGGCGAGCTTCTTGGCCATGGATGCACCTCTTACTTTCAAAAGAATGTGTTTATGCTACAAGAAACGGAGAGCCGAGACAAGAAGCGGCCGGGAGCCGCGAGCCCGCGGCGAGAGCGGCTTGACGCCGGTTCGTTTTAAGTTCTACCATCTTAACGAAGGGGAATAATCATGAACTTGCGGTCCGGTCTCGTTCGAATCGCGTTGATAATGGCGGCTGGCTTAGGGCTTGTTTCGGGGACGGGGGCCGCCCGGGGCCAGGCAAACGTGTCGGTTGTTCGAAATCCCAAGACCCCGGTGCGCGTTCCCGGCGGTCCATCCTCACTGATGTTGAAAGAGGACCTCGTCTTAGGCCGGGAGGGAGGGGAGGGCGGAGGACTCTTTGCCGGGATCCAGTCGCTCGGCGTCGATGATCAAGAGAATGTCTGGATTCTCGATTTAAAAGACATCAAGGTTCGGATCTTCGATAAAACGGGACGGACTTTAAGCGAATTCGGAAAGAAATGGGCCGGACCCAACGAGTTGCAGAGGCCAAACCGGATGATCGTGATGGGCGATGGGACGGCCATGATCATGGACGCGGTCCTGAACAAAATCGCGTTCTTTACCCGCGACGGCCGCTGTCTGAAAGAACTGCCCACGACCCAGCTGCGAGCCTTCCAGATGATAGCCGCTGACCGCGGGTTCTTGTATCTGGGCACGCAAGAAATTAACGACACTCAGGGGATCCTGCGGATCACCAGGTGCGGCCAGGATTTGAAGGCTATCCATCTCATGACCGAGTGCCTGGTACCGCGCACGATGGGCGCGATCAAACTCTTCATGTCGAGATTGTTATTCCAAGCGACCGGGGACGGCCGTCTCATATGGGCGCTCTCGAATGCTTATGAGTTCACCATCCTCGATGCCGAGGGTCGGACGATGCGCAAGATTATTAAAGATTATAATCCCCGTAAAATCGATACGGCCGAGGAAAAACGACTCCTTGAGGAGAATTTCAAAGGCGCTCCGGCCAATATCAAGATCGAGACTTCTTCCGCTTACCCGCCTCTCCAGTCTTTCATCGCGGATGAGGAAGGCCGGATTTACGCCCGAACGTACGAGATGGATGGTCCCAATAGAACATGGGTGGACGTGTTCGATAAGGACGGGCGGTATATCTCCCGCGTCGCGTTCCCCGAGGGCGAGAGACCCTTCCTCGTCAAGAACGAAAAGCTCTATACGATCCTAGACGAAGACGAGGAAGGCCGGCCGCTCGTCAAGCGGTACGCCATGACCTGGAAATAGGCCGCATTCTTCGCGGCGCCAAATGCCGTCCGGAGGGCCGGATCAATCCGGCCCCCGAAATCAGCCGGCCAGGGCTTTCAGAGTGGCGACGATCAGCGTCCAGAAGCGCTCGACCGAGGCGATCTCGACCCGCTCGTCGGGGGAGTGGGGATTCTGCAGGTTTGGTCCGAACGAGATCATGTCCATGCCGGGAAACTTCTCGCCGATGATGCCGCACTCGAGGCCGGCGTGGATGGCTCCGATGACGGGTTCTCGGCCGAAAGCCTGCTTGTAGATGCCCTTCATCGTCTGCAGCAGAGCCGAACCCATGTTCGGCGTCCAGGCGGGATAGCCCTCGGGCTGCTTGATACGGGCCCCGGTCAGATCGGCCACGGCCTTCAAGCCGTTGCGGACGCCTTCCAGGGCGGAGGCGGCCGAGCTGCGGCTGGAGCAAAGCACGGTTGCCTTGTCCTTGAGGGTCCGTAGGATGGCCAGGTTGGTGGACGTCTCGACCAAGCCCTTGAGCTCGGCGTGCATGCCGAGGACGCCGTGCGGGCAGGCCAGCAGGAAATCGAGCAGGGTCTTCTGGGCCTTCGGGGTCATGGGGAGAAGCTTGGCCGACGGCTCGAAAGGCTCCAGGCTGAACTGGAGGCCGGGCTCGACCGTCTTGAACTCGGCCTTGATCTTGTCGCAGGCGGTCTGGACGAAGATCGAGAAGGCCTTGATTTTGGCCGGCTCGAGCAGGAACTCGGCGATGGCTTCGCGGGGGATGGCGTTGTGCTTATTGCCGCCCTCCATTTTAAGCAGGGCGAAGGGGTATTTGGCGTTGGCCTGCCACAGGACGCGGGCCAGGAGCTTGATGGCATTGCCGCGGCCCTCGTGGATGTTGACGCCGGAGTGGCCGCCGCGCAGGCCCATGATCTTCAGCCGGAAGCCGGCCTTGGCCTTGCCGGCCTTGCGGGCCAGGGGGATGGAAATGTGGGAATCGGCGCCGCCGGCGCAGCCGATGGTGAAGGTGCCCTCCTCCTCACTGTCGAGGTTGAGAAGGATACGGCCTTGCAAAGCCGTCGGCCCGATCGTTCGGGCTCCATCGAGGCCCGTTTCCTCGGAAACCGTGAACAGGAACTCCAGGGGGCCGTGGCTGAGCTCGGGCGTTTCCATGACCGCCAGGCCGGCCGCGACGCCGATGCCGTTGTCCGCGCCGAGGGTTGTGCCTTCGGCCTGGACCCAGCCGTTGCGGATGACGGGCTTGATCGGGTCCTTCAGAAAGTCGTGCTTTATGTCGGAATTCTTCTCGTTGACCATGTCGAGATGGCCCTGCAGGACGGCGCCCGCGGCCTTTTCCTTGCCGGCCGAGGCCGTCATTCGAACGACGACGTTACCGGTCTTGTCTTTCTGCCACGCCAGGCCGAGTTTTTTCGCCTGGGCGATGACATACTCGCCGATCGCCTTCTCGTTATCCGAGCCGTGCGGGATCTTGCAGATTTCTTCGAAATGCTTCCAAAGAGCGGATGGTTTCAAACCGGTGATTTCGGACACGGGAGCCTCCTTGAGGGCGACTTACGAGAGTCAAACGATTAAAGAAGATGATGCCACAACGGGGCTCCAAACTCAAGGGACGCCCTTGGAGGGAGACCCTTGATTCGGGTCCCCCTCCAACGTTCCGCACCGTCCCGCGGATGGTGCGTCTCGGCCTCCTCTCCAAGGAGCTTTTGTCATTTGACTTCAATCGCAATGAAAGAGAAGCGAGAACGACCGCCGTAGATTT
>JAQULS010000056.1 GCA_028749235.1 Acidobacteriota bacterium
GGTGGATCTCCTCCTTCTCCGCCGGGCCGCCATTCCCGTTGGGGCGAGATACGGCCTGGTCGCCGTCCATTTCTACAATCTCGCCAATTTCCTCGTAGGAAGCTTTCTCTGGGTGCGCGGAGACTGGCCCTTCTCCTTGGGCGGGCTGAAGGTCAGGCTCCACTCATGGCCGATCCTGAAATCCAGCCTGCTCCTGGCTCTTTTCGTATATGCCGCCGTCGAGCATCGGAAAATCCTGGCCTGGGGGCGGGCTCTCTGGAGTGATATCCGGATCCGCGTCTTTGTCTTGGGATTCCTGGCGGGGTACGCGCCGGCGCTCTATGGATATCTGACCGGAGCCTCGCCCTCATCGCCCGGGGGATTGGCCTCTTTGGGGACGATCGTCAAAAACGTGTGGCTCGCCGTCCCGGAAATGACGTCGCGTCTCGCCGGCGCGAGCGGGATTCTCCCTTTCCGCGTTTTCGCCATCGCGGCGGTCGCCTCCGGCTATGTCGTGCTGGGGCGCTCGCTCTGGAAGCAAACCAAGCGGAGGCTGCGCGACGGAGCGGAGCTGAGCCCCTATTACCCCGTCTTGGCGCTCTTTTTCGCAACCGCCGCTCTGGGACTTCTGGGAAATCGTCTCGGGGACGCGAATACGACGCGCTTCTTCGTGCCCCTCTTTTTCTGTCTGCCCATCGGCCTCGCGCTCGGCTTGAAGGACATAGCGAAAAAGAGCCGGTTGCTGGCGGCGGCCCTTGTGGCGGTGTTCTTGGCGAACTCGCTGATGTCCCACCTCCTCGTCTTGCGGCATCACGCCTCCCCGGCCCGCTATGAGCTGGTGGCCCGGAATCTGGCCGCCGAAAACATCAAGGGCGGATATGCCGACTACTGGTCGGCTTACTATCTCACGTTCCTGACGCGGGAAGAGATCATCCTGGCTCCCTCGAACGGCAAGGAGCGGTATTCCCCGTATGGGGCATTCGTCCGGTCTCTGGACGAAATCGTTCTCATAGGCGAGTCCATCTCGGCGGACCGGGACTCGGTGGCCGTCAAGGGGATCGAATACGAGGTCGTCAAAAGAGACGTCTGGGAGGGGCTCCCCGTGGCGCGTTTCAAAAAGAAACCGGGCTCGGATCCGTAGGCGTCCCGGCGGGGGCCGCTTAATGGCCTTGATTTCCTGTTGAATTTCGGCTATTTTCCTTGAGATTCCATTTTGAAAGACAGCCGAGTCGTCGTGACGGGACTGGGCGTAGTCACGCCCATCGGGATCGGTCTGCCCGATTTCTGGGCCGGCCTGCTGGCCGGACGAAACGGCGTCTCCAAGCTGACCGCCTTTGACGTCTCCGCTTACCCGACGACCATGGCGGCCCAGGTCCGGGACTTCGACTCCGGACGCTGGATCGATCCCAAGTCCGCGGCCCGCATGGACCGGTTCAGCCGGTTCGCCGTGGCCGCGTCGGCCCTGGCTATGGCCGACGCGGGTTTCGCCGAGAACCCGTCCGATGGGGAACGGGCCGGCGTCATCATCGGTTCCGGCATCGGCGGCTCGGAGACGATCGAAAGCGGCCACGCCCGGATAGCCGAGAAGGGGCCCCGCGGCCTCGATCCCTTTTTCGTCTCCAAGCTTCTGGTCAACATGGCCGCCTGCATGGTCTCCATACGTTTCGGGTTGAAAGGACCCTTGTCGGCCCCTTCGGTGGCCTGCTCGACCGGGGCCAACTCGATCGGCGACGCCTTCCGGATCATTCAGCGCGGCGACGCGGACCTCATGCTGGCCGGCGGCTCTGAGGCCTGCCTGACCCCGATGGCCTTCGGCGGGTTCTGCGCCAACCGCTCGATGTCCCGGCGGAACGACCGGGTCGAAAACGCCTCCCGGCCCTTCGACAAGGGCCGCGACGGATTCGTCATGGGCGAAGGGGCGGGCGTGGCGGTCCTGGAGAGCCTGGAGCACGCCCATGCCCGCGGCGCCCGGATCTATGCCGAGATGGCCGGCTACGGAAACACGGCCGACGCTTTTCATTTCACCGCTCCCGATCCCGGCGCCTCGGGCATGATCCGGGCCATGCGAAACGCGCTGGCCGACGCCGGCCTGCCGCCCGAAGCCATCGGCCACATCAACGCCCACGGCACCTCGACCGTCCTCAACGACAAGCTCGAGAGCGCCGCCATCCAAGCCGTCTTCGGCCCCCGGGCCGGGACGATCAAGATCAGCGCGATCAAGTCGATGATCGGCCACCTCCTGGCCGCGGCCGGCGCGGTGGAATTCGCGGCCGCGGTCATGAGCCTCCATACGGGTACGGTTCCCCCGACCATCAATTACGAGGAACCCGATCCCGACTGTCCGCTGGACTATGTCACGGGCGGCGCGGAAACCGTCGGCCCGAAGGCGGTCCTCAGCAACTCCTTCGGCTTCGGGGGAGGAAACGTCTGCCTGGCTGTAAAAAAATATGGGGATTCGGCATGAAAATTCCTCCGCTTCAAATCGGCACCATCACGGTCCCTCTTCCGATCATCCAAGGCGGCATGGGCGTGCGGGTGTCCCTGGCCGGCCTGGCCGCCGCCGTGGCCAACGAGGGCGGCATCGGGACCATCGCCTCGGTCGGCCTGGGTGATGTCGAAGATTCCAAACACGATTTCGACCGGGTCAGCCGGGAGGCTCTCGTCTTCGAGATCCAGCGGGCCCGCAAGCTGACCGACGGTCCCATTGCCGTCAACATCATGGGAGTGTTGAGCAACGCCAAGGATCTCGTTCAGACCTCGGTCCGGGAAGGCATCCGGATCATCGTTTCGGGCGCGTCCCTGCCGCTTAAGCTTCCGGAGATGGTCAATGACGACTCGGTTTATCTGGTCCCGATCGTAAGCTCCGGACGCGCCGCCGACATCATCCTCAAGACCTGGGACAAGCGCTATGGGCGAACGGCCGACGCGGTCGTCCTGGAGGGACCGCTGGCCGGAGGGCACCTGGGATTCTCGGCCGAGGAAATGGGGGATCTCGAAGGCCACGCCCTGTCCGTTCTCCTGCCCAAGGTCCTGGCCGCGGTCAAGCCCTACGAGGACAAATGGGGGCGGAAAATCCCGGTTATAGCCGGAGGCGGGGTTTTCACCGGAGAAGACATCGCCCGCCTGCTGCAAGCGGGCGCGTCCGGCGCCCAGCTCGCCACCCGGTTCGTCTGCACCCATGAGTGCGAGGTGGCCCGGGAGTTCAAGCAAACCTACCTGGACGCCAAGGAAGAGGACATCGTCATCATCAAGAGCCCGGTCGGACTTCTCGGGAGAGCCATACGGAATCCCTTCCTGAAAAACCTGGAGAACGATACCCTGGAAAAGATTTCCTGCCCCTACAAATGCCTGGCCACTTGCGACGTCGCCCATGCCCGGTACTGCATCGCCCTGGCCCTGTCCAATGCCTACCGCGGCGATATGGAAAAAGGCCTGGTCTTCTGCGGGCAGAACGCCCATCGCATTCATGAGATCGTCTCGGTCAAGGAACTGATGGCGGAGCTTAAGGCCGGGATCGAAGCCTATCCCGATTGACAGCCGCGGCGGGAATCACTATCTTTGCGGGCGTCCCCGTCGAAATCCCGGAAGGGAGCGACCGTTATGAATAAATCAACCGTTCGATTCTTTGGACTCCCGGCTGTATTGGCTTTAACTTTCTCGATGGCTCTAACGATCTCGGCTGAAGCCACTCGATCGGTTGGGACGCTCGAGACCAAGGCCCAGCACGACGCCCGCATGCAGTGGTGGCGGGACGCGCGCTTCGGCCTGTTCATTCACTGGGGTCTCTATGCCATCCCGGCGGGGGAGTGGGGCGGCCAGACCAACTACGGCGAGTGGATCCGGAACAACGCCCAGATCCCGCTCAAGACCTACGACAAGTTCGCAGCCCGGTTCAACCCGGTCAAGTTCGACGCCGCCGCCTGGGTCAAGATGGCCAAGGACGCCGGGATGAAGTACATCGTCATCACGTCCAAACACCACGACGGCTTCGCCATCTTCGACTCCAAGGTCTCGGACTTCGACGTCATGGCCACGCCCTTCAAGCGCGACATCCTTAAGGAGTTGGCCACGGCCTGCCGCAAGGAAGGGATCAAGCTCTGCTTCTACCACTCGATCATGGACTGGCACCATCCTGACTACCTGCCGCGCCGCTCCTGGGAGGTTAAAGACCGGCCCGAAGCCGGGGCGAACTTGGAGCGCTACATCGCGTATATGAAAGCCCAGCTCAAAGAACTCCTGACGGACTATGGCGATATCGGAGTGCTGTGGTTCGACGGCGAATGGGAAAACACCTGGACCGAAGCCCGCGGCCGCGACCTCTACGCCTACGTCCGCTCGCTCCAACCCAAGATCATCATCAACAACCGGGTCGGCGCCTCGCGCACCGGCATGGAGGGCTTCTCCGCCGCTAAGGAATCGGCGGGCGACTTCGGCACGCCCGAGCAGACCATCCCGGCCACCGGGCTTGCCGGCGTGGACTGGGAAACCTGCATGACGATGAACGACAACTGGGGCTACAACAAAAACGACCGGGCCTGGAAGACGAGCCGCGACCTCATCCAGAAGCTGGCCGACATCGCTTCCAAGGGCGGAAACTTTTTGCTCAACGTCGGCCCGACCTCGGAAGGCCTCTTCCCCGGCCCCGGCGTCGAGCGGCTGGCCGCGATCGGTCGTTGGATGAAAGCCAACGGCGAGTCCATCTACGGCACCCAGGCCAGCCCCTTCAAGAATCTGGCTTGGGGCCGGGCCACCCAGAAGGCCGTTGTGGGCGGCGTAAGAATCTACCTCCACGTCTTCGACTGGCCCAAGGACGGCAAGCTCGTCGTTCCCGGCCTGTTGAGCGACCCGCGGCGGGCCTGCCTCCTGGCCGACGCCGGAAAGGCGCCCCTGTCCTGGACCCGCTCCGAGGACGCCGTCGTTCTCAAGATTCCCGTCGCCGCGCCCGATATCGATGACTCGGTCGTCGTCCTGGAGATCGCCGGCCGGCCCGATATCTCCGAACCGCCCGTGATTAAGTCCGATCTCGACATCTTCACCGATTTTATCGACGTGGACGTCGCCTCGGCCCAGGCGAACGTCGAGATTCGGTATACGCTCGACGGCTCGGTTCCCATGGTCGGATCACCGCTCGTCAAGGGCCCGGTCCGGGTCACGGGCACGACGGTTCTCACGACCCGCTATCTTTGGAGGACCCCATGAAACGCCTTTCGCCTTTTCCGCTCGGGCTTGTTTTGGCGATCGCCGCCGTCTTGTCCGTTCCCTTGGCCGCGCCGGCCCAGGCTCCCAAGACCATCGATCTGCCCAAGCCGCAGACGACCGGCGGCATGCCCTTGATGGAGGCCTTGAGCGCGCGCCGGACCAGCCGCGAGTTCGGCCCTGAAAAACTCGCCCCGCAAATGCTCTCCAACCTGCTTTGGGCCGCCTTCGGAGTCAACCGGACCGAGATCATCGGCCGAGGTCCCAATCCGGGACGGACGGCCCCGTCGGGAATGAATATGCAGGAGATCGATCTCTACGCGGCGTTCCCGGACGGCGTTTATCTTTACGAGGCGATTCCGCATCGCCTGACCTTGGTGACCGACAAGGACGTCCGGGCCATGACCAACGGCCGGCCGGCCGCCGGGACCGCGCCGCTCTGCCTCATCTTCGTCGAAGATCAGGACAAGCGGCCCACGATGCCCGCCGGCGCGCGTCCCGCGGGAGCTCCTCCCGCGGCTGCTCCTCCGGCAGCCGCCAAACCGGCCGGGGCGCCCCCGGCCGCCGGGCCGCGAGCCACGGCGGGAGAGGTCGATTGCGGCTTCATCGGCCAGAATGTCTATCTCTTCGCCGCCTCGGCCGGATTGAACGCCTGGTTTTACGCCACGGACCGGGATGGATTGGCCAAGGCTTTGAACCTGCGCCCGGGCCAGAAAGTGCTCTACGGCCAGGCCGTCGGCCATCCGAAAAAGCCCTAGCTCTTCATCCGCTTGACCAGGTATTCCAGGTAGCGCGACTTGAGCTGGCGGGAGGCCAGCGCCTGCTTCAGCGGCGGAAGCTTCACGATCACGCCCAGAGCCGCGGCCATGGCCCGGTGGTTCCAATGGGCCCGGTTGTCGAAAAGCAGATGGGGGAGCGTCCCTCGCTCGATGGCCATGACGACGGCCCGGTGGGTCGTGTCGAGCGGCGTCAGGACGCGGCCGGGCCTCGCCTCCAGGCGCAAGCCGCGATTCGGACAGACCCGGACACAGACGCCGCAGCCCAGGCAGTGCTTCTCCTCCAGGCGGGCGAGGCGCCGTTTCGGCCGGGCCGGGTCGTTGGCCGAAACCAGGCCCAGGGCCTGGACCGGGCAGATGTCGATGCACTTGCCGCATCCCGTGCAGACGGCCGGATCGAGGCGGGGGATGAAGTTCGTGTGGATCGGATAGACCGAGCCGAAGCGTTTGATCCCGACCAGCGCCTCGCAGCAACAGCCGCAGCAGTTGCAGATGAAGGCGGGCTTGCGGCGGACGTTTTCGCCGAACTGAACGAGGAGCCCGGCCTGGGCCTGCTGCAAAAGGTCGAGGCTCTCCTTGACCCCGATTTTCCGGGCGATGCCGTGCCGGGATAGGGAGTCGGCCACGTTCCCGAAGGTCAGGCAGATGTCCATCGGAGCATCGCAGGCTTTGCCGACGTGGCTCATCTTGTGGCGGCAGTAGCATACTCCGACGGCCCGATGCCGGGCGGCCTTGATTGTTTCGGAGGCCCGCTCGTAGTCGAGGACGTGGAGGGAATTGTCCTCGGGGATAGCCGGCTCGTGCACGAAGACCCGCCCGAGCTGGGTGGGGCCGTTCACGAACAGGGCTCGAATGAACTCTTCTTCGACGTTGAGATATTGGAAGAACAGCTCGGACAGCAGCTTCTGATCGATGTCGTCCCGAACACGCATCAGGGAGAACTCGAAGAACCCGGCCATCGGGGGAGGCAGGGAATAGATGCTGGTCCCATGGTGGTCGTAGTCGATCAGCAGGCCGCGGCCGGCCAGAGCCTCGAGAACGGCCCGAGCCTCCGACTCGCTCTTCTTCCAGATAAGAGCGGCCTTGGCGGCCGTGAACGGCTTGATCGGGAGGGAGGCGACCAGGCCGGCTTCCTTTTCCGAAAACAGGATGCGCAGGATCTTGAACAGAAGCTCGGATGGGGGAGCGCCTTGAGCAAAGCGGTTCAGCCGCTCGCTCAAGCTTCGGTATGCGTCTCGTGCCGCGCGATGAGCCATGGGCCTCGGCCCTATTATAATCCGCGAACGCGGGCGTGAGGCAAGCCCCGCTGGCGCCGGACGGCGGTTCTCCCTATAATTGAGAAGAGAGGGAATCCGGATGAATAAGAAGCGCGGAGTCGGGACCTGTCTCCTGGTTTGCGTCGCGGCGGCCTTGGTCACGTCCTGTGTCCATTCGCTGCAGCCGCTCTATGAGGACAAGGACCTTGTCTTCGAGCCGCGCCTACTCGGGACCTGGACGGACGGCGACGGTGAGGACGCCTGGACCTTCGAGCGGGGCAGCGGAGACACGTATTTCCTGACTTGCCGGACTTCCGAGGATCTGGAAGCGGCGCGCTTCGAGGGCCGCTTGGGCAAGCTCGGCGGGGCTTATTTTCTGGACCTTTTCCCCGACCGCAACGCCAGTAACAAGATGCCCAACGGTCTTCTCGCCATGCACCTTGTCCCCGCCCATATGTTCTGGCGGGTCCGGTTCGAGGGCGGCCTCCATATCGATCCCTTCAGTCAGGACTGGCTTAAAGCAGGGATCGCGGCCGGCCGGATCAAGATCGCGCATGTCGAAACGCCCGACGAAATCCTATTGACGGCGGGCAGCAAGGAATTGCAGGCCTTTCTGGCCGGGCTGGCTGCGGATCTCGAGGCTTTCCCGCCTTCCGACAAACCCCTGCGCAAGCGCTAGGCCCGCCTTCGTTGCATTCGGGCGGGTGTTTCCATATCATTCGGGAGACCCGATACCCGCATGCGCATAGGATATCCGCCATGAGCGCTCGTTCTTCCCGTTTCGCGATTCCCGCCCTGATTCTCGCCTGGACTCTCGGCACCCTAATCCTAACCGCACCGGCCGCCCCAACGGTTCCGGCCAAAGCGGCTGAACCAGTTGGGACGACTTCGGGAACCTCCGTTGCCGACAAGCCGGCCGACGTCTCAGGCTCCTGGCTCCTGCGCTTGGACCCGGCCGACAAGGGCCTCGCCGAGCGCTGGTTCGAGAAGCCCCTGCCGTACAAGCTGACCAAGATCATGCAGCTGCCCGGTTCGCTGGCCGAGCGGAAACTGGGCGAGGACATAACGGTCGACACGGCTTGGACGGGCGGCATCGTGGACAAGTCCTGGTTCAGCGCGCCCGAATACGCGCCCTATCGGATGCCCGGCGCCGTCAAAGTCCCGTTCTGGCTCAATCCGATCAAGCACTACGTCGGCCCGGCCTGGTACCAGAAGGACGTGGCCTTCCCCAAGTCCTGGAAGGGCCGGCGGGTCGTTTTGAGCTTGGAGCGCTGCCATTGGGAGACCCGGCTGTGGATCGACGGCGCGGAAGTCGGAACGAACGACAGCTTAAGCACCCCCCACGAGTATGACCTGACCCGCTTCGCGAAGCCCGGCAGCCACCGCCTGCTCATCCGGATCGACAACCGCATCCGGGACATCGCCGTCGGCGAGAACGCCCACAGCGTCTCGGATCACACCCAAACGAATTGGAACGGCATTGTGGGCAACATGGCCCTGACCGCGGGATCGATGCTCTACATCGACGCCGTCCGGGTCGATCCCGACGTCCCGGGCCGCAAGGCGAAGGTCACCGTCCAAATCGTCAACGACACCGGCCGCCCGCACACCGGCAATATCGTCCTCCTCGCGAGCCGCGTCGACACTCCCGGTGCGGGTTCCGCCGCCCCCCTCTACATCCGCTTCACGGCGGCCGAGGGCCGGTCGGAGACGTCCGTCGATTACCCGCTCGGCTCCGACGCCGTCCTCTGGGACGAGTTCTCGCCCGGCGTCTATGCCCTGAACGTCTCCCTCCGGGGCTTGACCCCCGAGGTGCGGGACGACCGGACCGTCCGCTTCGGCCTGCGCGATTTCAAGGCCCAGGGCACGCGATTCACCGTCAACGGCCGGCCGGTCTTCCTCCGCGGCACCGTGGAGTGCTGCGTCTTCCCCAAGACGGGCTATCCGCCCATGATGGGCGACGAATGGCGCCGCATTTTCCTGACGGCCAAGGCCCATGGGCTCAACCATATCCGGTTCCATTCCTGGTGCCCGCCCGAAGCGGCTTTCGCCGCCGCCGACGAGGCCGGGCTCTATCTCTACGTCGAATGCCCGCTGTGGGCCGAAATCGGCGAGGGCAAGCCGGTCGATGCCTGGCTCTATAAAGAAAGCGAGCGGATCATCAAAGCCTACGGCAACCATCCCTCGTTCTGCCTGATGTCCGCCGGCAACGAGCCGGCGGGCAAGAGCCAGGCCCGGTTCCTGGGCGACTTCGTCAACTCCTGGAGGAACAAGGACCGCCGGCGGGCTTACACGTCCGGCGCCGGCTGGCCCTCCATTCCCGAGAACGACTTCCATGTCCTGGCCGAGCCCCGCATCCAGCGCTGGGGCGAGGGCTTGAATTCGATCATCAACCGGCGGGCTCCCCAGGCGGAGTTCGATTTCCGCGACATCACGGCCAAGTTCGACAAGCCGGTGATCGGCCACGAAGTCGGGCAGTGGTGCGCTTATCCGAACTTCGCGGAGATCGAGAAATATACCGGCGTTCTCAAGGCCAAGAACTTCGAGATCTTTCGCGACACCCTCGCCGCCTCCGGCCTGGGGGCGCTGGCGGGGGACTTCCTGTCTTCTTCGGGCAAGCTGCAGGCGCTCTGCTACAAGGCCGACATCGAAGCCGCCCTGCGGACGCCCGGCTTCGCCGGCTTCGAGCTCCTCGGCCTGACCGACTTCCCGGGCCAGGGCACGGCGCCGGTCGGGGTCCTGGACGCTTTCTGGGAAGAGAAAGGCTATATCTCGCCGTTGGAGTTCCGCCGGTTTTGCGGACCCGTCGTCCCGCTGGCCCGGATGCCCAAGATGGTCTACCTCCAGAGCGAGGAGCTCATCGTCCCCGTCGAGGCGGCCAACTTTGGGCCGGCGCCCCTGATGAAAGTCGTTCCCGAATGGGCTCTGATGACCGCAAAGGACGAGTTCCTCCAGCGCGGCCGCCTGCCCGAAAGGGACGTCCCCTGGGGGAACGATCTCTCTCTCGGTGTGATCAAGATCCCGCTGGCCGGCCTGGCTGCTCCCGCCCGCTACCGGCTGACGGTTCGGCTGGCCGACAGCGAAAACGGCTGGGACTTCTGGGTCTACCCGGCCGCGCTCCCGGCCGCACCGCCCGCTTCCGACCTCCTGGTCGCGCGCCGGCTGGATGCCGCGGCGGTGGAGCGGCTGAAGGCGGGTGGCAAAGTGCTCCTTGTTCTCGAGAAAGGAGCCGTCAAGCCCGAGAAAGGCGGCAGCGTCGCCCTAGGCTTTTCCAGCATCTTCTGGAACACGGCCTGGACCTCGAAGCAGCCGCCCCATACCCTCGGCTTGCTCTGCGACCCGGCCCACCCGGCGCTGGCCGAATTCCCGACCGAAGCCTGCAGCAACTGGCAGTGGTGGGACGCGATCACGCACGGCCAGGCCGTGCGGCTCGACGACCTCGGCAAGGGCTTCACGCCCATCGTCCGGATCATCGACGACTGGTTCAGCAACCGGTCCCTCGCGCTCGTTTTCGAAGTCCGTTCGGGCGGCGGGAAGCTCCTGGTCTGCGCTTCCGACCTGATCGACGGCGCCGAAAACAGACCCGAGGCGCGCCAACTCTTGCGAAGCCTGTCGGCCTACGCGGCCGGACCGAAGTTCGATCCCAAGACCGCCGTGGATCTGGAAGCGATTAAAGGATTGTTTAAGTAGGAGGGTTCGCCATGAGCGCCAAACGCTTGCGCAAACGCATCATCCTGACCGTTCTCGTTCTCCTGCTGGCGGCCGGAGCTTACTTTGGCTATCAAAACCGCGAGTCCATCGAACAGATCCCGATCGGCTCCGGCGTCAAGGCCAAGACGTTGGCTACCTCGCTCTTCCTGCAAGGCCGGGACGAGACGGCGATCCAAGCCGAGGACATCGGCTATCACCCTCTGTTTAAATATTTCAAGGCCAAGATCGACCGCGAAAACAAGGCCGTATCGGTCTCGTTCCTCATCCCCGGATTATTTAAAAAGAAAGCGATCTACCTCGATAAAATCGGGGCCGTTCTTTTAAATGGGGTCAAGGAAGACGATGTCCGCGCCTGGAAGCCGGATATGCCGGCCGCCGAGCCCTCGGACGCCGCGGCGAAGCCCTGGCCGGAGGGCGACCTCCTTCCGAATACACCCGACCTTACCGGAATCGATTCCGCGATGCTGGCGGCGGCATTAGACAATGTCTTCGCCGAGCCGGACCCGGCCAAGCTCAAGCGGACCCGGGCCGTCGTCGTCGTCAAGGACGGTCGCCTGATCGCCGAACGCTACGCACCGGGTTTCGACAAGGACACACCCCTCCTCGGCTGGTCGATGTCCAAGAGCGTCACCAGCGCCCTTGTCGGCATCCTGGTCGGGCGGGGCAAGCTCGATATCCGTGCGCCCGCGCCGGTGCCCGAGTGGGCCGGCCAGTCGGATCCGCGCCGATCCATCACCCTGGACCAGCTCTTGCGGATGAGCTCGGGCCTGGAATGGTACGAGGAGTACGCCGACCATCCGATCTCGGATGTCAATCGAATGCTCTTTCTCAAGGGCGACATGGCCGCATTCGCCGCGTCCAAGCCGTTGAAGACGGCGCCCGGGACGGTCTTCGAATATTCGTCGGGGACGGCCTTGATCATCAGCCGGATCATCCGCGCCTCGATTGGAAATCAAACGGACTACCTGGCCTTCCCGCGCCGGGCCCTGTTCAACCGCATCGGCATGCGCACGGCGGTGATGGAGCCCGATGCTTCGGGTACATTCGTCGGCAGCTCGTTCACGTATGCCTCGGCCCGGGATTGGGCCCGCTTCGGGCTGCTCTACCTCAACGACGGCGTCTGGGCGGGGGAGAGAATCCTGCCGGAAGGCTGGGTGGCCTATACCAGGACTCCGGCGCCGGCGGCCAAAAAAGGCGAATACGGGGTCCAGTTCTGGCTCAATCGCGGGCCCGAGGGCTCGCCGGAGAAACGCGATTACCCGAGGCTTCCCGAGGACGCTTTTTTCTGCGACGGGTACCAGGGCCAATTTGTGGCCGTTGTTCCCTCGGCCGGTTTAGTCGTCGTCCGGCTGGGCATGACCTGGCAAGGCGACTGGGGGACGGAGGACCTGATCGGCGGCGTGCTGGCGGCGGTCCGAAAGGAAAAGCCATGACTCGATATCGCAAGCCGATTCTCGCGGCGGCCGGGCTGATCCTGGCGTTGGCCGTGATCCCGGCCTGGGCGGCCCAGAACGTCGAACGGCCGGCCGTTCTCGACTTGAAAACCCAATCCGCGACGTTCGACTCCTGGCTCAAGATCCGCCTGGAGCGGATCCTGCCGGAGCTGATGCGGCAGGAAGGCTTCGACATGTGGCTGGTCATCTGCCGGGAGAGCAACGAGGATCCGGTCTTCATGAGCCTGGTCCCGTTCAACCAGATGTACGCTTCCCGCCTGTCCATCCTCGTCTTCACCGACAAGGGGAGCGAGGGCGTCGAACGGCTGTCTTTGTCGCGTCGGCCCCCCAGCGGACTCTACCAAGCCGCCTGGGAGCCGGAGAAGATCGGCCAATGGGAACGGCTGGCCCAGATCATCAAGGAAAGGAATCCCAAGCGGATCGGCATAGACGAGAGCCCGACCTTCAACTACGCCGACGGCTTGTCGGCTTCGCTCAAGGCTTCTCTGCTCAAGGCCCTGCCGCCGGAATATGCCTCGCGCCTGCATTCGGCCGAGCGATTGGCCCTGCGCCTTCTCGAGCGGCGCTCGCCCGAGGAACTCGAGGTCTATCCCCACATCGTCGCCGTCGCCCACGGCATCATTGCCGAGGCTTTTTCGCGCCGGGTCATAACGCCCGGCGTCACGACCACGGACGATGTCGTCTGGTGGATGCGCGAGCGGACGCGCGAGCTCGGCCAGACCAACTGGTTCCAGCCGTCGGTCGAGATCCAGCGGCCCAAGTCGAGCCCCTACGGCAACAGCCCCGTCATCCATCGGGGCGATCTCCTGCACTGCGACTTCGGGATCGTCTACATCGGCCTGTGCACCGACACCCAGCAATTGGCCTATGTCCTGAAGGAAGGGGAGACCGACGCGCCCGAGGGCTTGAAGAAGGCGATGATCGAAGGCAACCGCCTGCAGGACATTCACCTCGAGGAGATGAAGGCGGGCCGGACGGGGAACGAAGTCCTGGCCGCTGCGCTTAAGCGGGCCAAGGACGAGGGCCTGAAGCCCAGCATCTACACCCACCCGCTGGGCCGGCATGGCCACGCGGCCGGGCCGGTCATCGGCCTGTGGGACAAGCAGGGCGGAGTGCCTGGGACGGGAGACTTCCCGCTTTTTTATGACACAGTCTGGTCGATCGAGCTTAACGTCCGATCGGTGGTCCCAGAGTGGAACAACCAAGAAGTCACCATCGCCCTGGAGCAGGACGCGGCGTTGACCAAGGAGGGGGCTCACTTCCTGGACGTGCGCCCGACGACGATCCGGCTGATCCGGTAGCTCAATTCATCTTGGCCAGGTCCCCCGGAACGTCCACCGCCGGGATCCGGCCTGCGGGGCCGTCGATCTGTAGCGCGATGACCGTGTCCGCGCCGCGGCGGTCCTTGGCGGCGATACCGATCTCGATTCCCTTGTTAGACTGGCGGATGACTGCGGGTCCGCCGCCAAAGACGCGCCCGGAGACGATCTTGGCCGGAACGGCGGGCAGCCGCAGGGAGTCACCCTTCCACTCGAAGGCGTGGATGTAGATCGTCCGGCCCTTGCGCGTCGAGGCGCCCCAGTCGCCCGGCTTGAACGGCCCGCCGCGCGTGCCGTAGATGCTCTCGCCACATTCGCCCATCCAAACGCCGACTTTCTTCAGCACTTCGATTTGGCGCGGCTCGATCCGGCCGTCGGGCATGGGGCCGACGTTAAGGAGCAAGTTGCCGTCGCCGCCGGCGCAGCGGGCCAGAATGCGGATCACCTCGTCGGCGCTCTTGATCTTGTCGTCGGGCTTCCAGGACCACTGGGTGCCGAGGGTCATGCAAGTCTCCCAGGGCTGCTTGTCGTTATAAGCGCCGATCTCCTGCTCAGGGGTGAGATAATCGGCGTCCGGTCCCGTGTACTTGTCCGCGGTGTTGCCGCCGAAGGCGCATTCCAGCCGGTTGTTGATGATGATGTTCGGCTGAGCCGAGCGGACGATGCGATATGTCTCGGCCTGGTCCCAGGGGATGGTCATGCCGTCCCAGTCGAACCACATCAGGTCGATCCTCCCGAAGCGGGTGACCAGCTCTTGGATCTGGCCCTGCATGCGCTTGACGTAGGTGGCGTTGCGCTCGGTGCGGCAGTCGGGATCCCACCAGTCCATCGGCGAGTAGTACCAGCCGATCCGCAGACCGGCCTTGCGGACGGCGGCGGCGAGCTCGCCGCAGACGTCCCGCTTGAAGGGGGTGTTGCCGATGTGGTAGTCGATGGTGGCCGTGGGCCAGAGGCAGAAGCCGTCGCAATGCTTAGCCGTCAGGACGACGTAGCGGGTCCCGGCCGCCTTGGCGACGGCCGCCCACTCGTCTGCGTTGAACAGCGTCGGATTGAAGCGTTTGTAGAGGTTATCGTATTCCGCTGCCGGAACGGGGCCCTTGTTGGGGCACAGGGGATTCGTGTTGGCCCGCGACCAGCTGATCTCGGTTCCCTTGAGGCTGACCGGCCCCCAGTGGATGAAGAGGCCGAAGCGGGCTTCGCTCCACCAGGCTAGGCGCTCGGCCTGAGTGGGGACGGCTGGTGTTTCGGATGCCGGATTCCGCGGCGCGCCGATGGGAGACGCTATGGCCGCGATCGCGACGACGGCCAAGGCGACGGGCAGAACGGTTTTCAGTTTCATGGGGTTCTTCCTTGGCGGCCATGCTAGTCCGCGCCGGGAAATCCTGTCAAGGAGTTCCGCCGGAGCGAGCGCTGCATCGGAAGCGATCGCCGAGTTTCTGGACGCCTTAGTCCTTCTTGGGCAGCGGCAAAACGCCGGCCAGGTCGCCGATCACGTTGATCAGCTGGGAGTCGCTCGGGACGACGATCTTGGCGTTGTTGGCCATGGCCTTTTCAACCGTCTCCAGCCTTCGCAGGAGCTGGGCGTTACCGACGAAATACTGATTGGCCGCTTCGTTGACCAGCTTGATGGCCTGGGCCTCGCCTTCGGCGGCCAGGATGTGGGCCTGCCGGATGCCCTCGGCCTTCTTGATCTCGGCCCGGCGGGCGCCGTCGGCCATGGTCTCGGTGGCGGTGGCGAAGTCGATGGCCGCGATCTTCTCGTTCTCGGCCTTGACGACCTTGTTCATCGTCTCCTGGACGTCCTTGGGCGGGTCGATCTCCTTGAGCTCGGTGCGGACGATCTCGATGCCCCAGGAGCCGGTCTCGTCGCGCAGGGTCTTCTGCAGCTCGGAGTTGATCTTGCCCCGCTCGCTGTTGGCCGATTTCAGGGTCAGGGTGCCGATGATGTTGCGCAGGGTGGTCCGGGCCAGGTTGACGATCTGCCATTGGTAGTTGTTGACGTTGTACTGGCAGTTCTTGACGCTGGTCTCGTCTTCCTTGACCTTGAAATAGACCTGGGCGTCGACCCGGGCGTTCAAATTGTCGTTGGTGATGATCTCCTGCGGCTGGGCGTCGACCATGACCTCGGTGACGTTGATCTGGAACAGCCGGTCGATGCCCGGAATGAGCCAGTTGAAGCCGCGATTGGCGAAGCGGTTGTATTTCCCCAGCCGCTCGATCAGGCCGCGGTGGGTGGGCCGGACGATGCGGATGCCGGCGAAGAAAAGAACGATGATGAAAATACCGACAGCAATGCCGATGTTGGCTAGAATCATAGTCCCTCCTTCTTGGGAAAACAGCCGTCTTAGACTATTGTAATCCCGCGCCCGGTCCGGGCGCAATGGCCGTTCCCGCGATCCGCTTGGCGGCCAGGGCCGCCGTCGAGAACGCGGCCTGGAGGTTGTAGCCTCCGGTGTCGCCGTCTATGTCCAGGACCTCCCCGACGAAAAACAGGCGGGGCACGAGCCTGGATTCCATGGTCTTGGGATTGACTTCGTCCAGCGTTACTCCGCCCCGGGTGATCATCGCTTCGTGGATACTGCCTAACTGGCTCACCGCCAGCGGCCAACCGGTCAGAAGCTTGATGAGGGCGGCGCGGTCCGTCTTGGTCAGGTGGGCCCCGGTCGAATCCGGGTCCAAGCCGGCCGCGGCCAGGAGCTTGTGGGCGAAACGTTCCGGCAGGTCATGGGCCGCCAGAATGGTCCCGATCTTGCGCTGGCCGGCCTCGGTGATCCATCCGAGGAGGGCTTCCTCGATCGTTTCCGGCGTGAAGTCCGGAAGAAAGGATATCTCGAGCGTATCGCCGGCCCTGATGAATCGCGAAAAATCGAGGATGCCCGGGCCCGACAGGCCGGCATGGGTGAAAAGGAGATCGCCGGTGTGCCGCCTCACTCGGCGGCCGTCCCGTAGGATTGAAATCGTCCGGTCGCGAAACGATATCCCGGCCAGGTCGGAGAAAGGATGATCCTTGATCTGCACGGCGCACAGGGCCGGCCCGGTTTCGGTCACCCGATGGCCCAAGCCGCGGGCCATGGCGTACCCGCCGCCGGTCGATCCCGTGGCGGGGTAGGTGATGCCGCCGGTCGCGATGACCGTCCGGTCGGCCGCGTAAGATGTCCCGTCCGTCCGGACCAGGAATCTTCCGCTATGGATCGCGATCTCGACGACGGGATCTCCGCTCCGGATCTCGACGCCGGAGGCGGAACAAGCGGCGGTCAGGGCGTTCAGGACGTCGGCCGCTTTCCGTGAAGCCGGGAAGACCTTGCCGTCGGACTCGACGGCCGTCGGGACGCCGCGCTCCTCGAAGAAGGCGATCAGGTCCCGGTTCCCGAAGTTCATCAAGGCCGGTTTGAGAAATCCGCCGTTGTCCCCGTAACGCGAGAGAAAGGATCCGATATCTCCGTCGTGGGTGAGGTTGCATTGCCCGGAGCCGGAGAGAAGGAGCTTGCGGCCGGGGGAAGCCTTCTTTTCCAGGACGATGACGCGCCGGCCGCTCCCCGCGGCCCGCAGGGCGCAGAAGAGCCCGGCCGGTCCTCCGCCGATCACCGCCACGGAACAGGGATTCATGTTAATCGGGTTCCTCTCGGCCTCTATCTTATCACGGCCGGCCGCTTTCCGCCTCTCGCTCGCGTCGCGGCCGTGTGGTAGAATCCGGACCGATGCGGAAGAGAGCGATTGTCATCTCTCTCGGCCTCGGCGCTGTCCTGGCCTCGGGGATTTATTCCTGTTCCCGAAATTCCCCCGCTGGTTTCTACGTTTCGGTCGCGGGGAACGATGCCTGGTCCGGACGCTTGGGCGAGCCGAACGCGGAGCGTACGGATGGCCCGTTCGCGACGCTGGGTAAGGCCCGGCAGGCCGTTCGCGAAGCCCTCGCCGCGCCCTCCCGAGGCGTCACCGTCTGGATCGCGGCGGGAACCTACCGGCTCGATTCCTCCTGGCGGCTGGACAAGGCCGATTCCGGCCGGCCGGGGCGCCCGGTCCGCTGGCGGGCGCTGCCGGGCGCTTCGGTTCGGATCACGGGCGACAAGCCGCTCTCGTCCTTCGCCCCCCTTGACGATCCCGCCGTTCTCCTCCGCTTGGCTTCGGGTGCCCGCGCGCATGTCCTGGCGGCCGATCTCAAGGCCCAGGGCCTTTCGGACTTCGGGACGATCGAGCCTCGCGGTTCGCCCGGGCTGGAGCTTTTCTTCCGGCGCGAGCGCATGCCTCTCGCGGCCTACCCCGATGACGGCTGGCTGCGGATCGCGGACGTGCCCCAGGCCGGCCCCAAGCGCTTCCACGAAGGTTTGGCCAGGGAGAAGCGTTTCGACGGTGTCCCCGTCGGCCGCCACTACGGCCGCATCGCCTATGAGGGCGACCGCCCGTCCGGCTGGTCCGATGCCGGCGAGATCTATATTCACGGCTATTGGACCTGGGATTGGAACGATTCCGTCCAGCGGGTCGCTTCTATCGACCGCCGCCGCCGCGAGATCACGCTGGCCGAGCCGCACCACGGCTACGGCTACACCAAGAACCAGCGCTTCCGCTTTCTCAACGTCCTGGAGGAGCTCGATCGGCCGGGCGAATGGATCCTGGACAGGGCGGCGGGGAAGATCTACTTCTGGCCGCCCGAAGCGCCGGGCGCGGGCGACGTCACCGTATCGATGCTGGCCGAGCCGCTCCTTTCCGTCGAGGGCGCGTCCGACGTCTCGATCGAAGGCCTGGCCTTGGCCGAATCGCGCGGGCCGGGAGCCGTTCTCCGCGGCGCGAGCCGGGTCCGCCTGGCCGGCTGCGAACTCGTCAACCTGGGCGGCGATGCCGTCGTCATCGAAGGGGGAGAGGCCGACGAGGTCCGCTCCTGCGATATCCATGACCTGGCCTTGGGCGGAATCCGCCTGGTCGGCGGCGACCGCAAGACTCTCGTCCCGGCCGGCCACTCCGCCGTCAACAACGACATCTATCGCTTCAGCCGCTGGATCCGGACCTACCAGTACGCGGTCCGGCTGGAGGGTGTCGGCGCCGTCGCTGCCCACAACCGGATCCATGACGCGCCGCACGAAGCGATCAGCTTGAGCGGCAACGATCACGTCATCGAATACAACGAGATCTTCGACGTCTGCCGGGAGACCGGCGACTCGGGGGCGTTCCATACCGGCCGCGATTGGACCTGGCGGGGCAACATCCTGCGGTACAACTACATCCACGACCTCAAGGGGCCCGGCCTGCACGGGGTCATGGGCATCTATCTCGACGATTGGGGTTCCGGCTTCACCATTCTCGGCAACCTCCTCGTCCGGGCCGGGCGCTCGATCATGATCGGCGGCGGCCGGGACAACCTGGTCGAAAACAACGTCGTCATCGAGGGCTCGCCCGCGATTCACGTTGACGCCCGCGGCCTGGGCTGGGCCAAGTACTATTTCGACGGCACTACCCCGACCTTGTTCAAAACATACCGGGAGATGAGGGCCGGCGAGCCGCCCTACTCCGACAGGTACCCCGCGCTGAAGACGCTTCTCGACGACGAGCCGGCCCTGCCCAAGTACAACAAGATTCTTCGCAACATATCCTGGGGCGGCCGCTGGCTGGACGTCTACGACGCCAACGTCTTCGATCTCGGGATGGTCGAATTCCGGGACAATATCGTCGCCGATGCCGACCTCCTGCGGCGGCTTAAGCCCGGCTTCAAGGGCTGGGACCCCTATTACCTGAACATCGACACTCGGGCGGGGTACGATCTCTTCCGGCGGGGCGAGGCCGCGATCGAGAGGGAATTCGCGGGCAACGTCTTCCTCGCCGCCCCGCCCGCGGCGTTCGATCCCGTCCGGCGGGCCCTCGTCTTTCCCCCGGACTCGCCGGCGATCAAGTCCGGCTTCCGCCCCTTGCCGTTGGACCGCATGGGGCTCGTCGTCGACGAATTCCGTAAAAGCAAGTCATGAACGATATAAGAAGAGAGCTATGACCTCCAAGGATCGCCTGCTCACCGCCCTCAACCGCGAAAAGCCCGACCGGCTTCCGGTGACCGTGCACCAGTGGCAGAAATACCACCTCGAGACGTTCATGGGCGGCCTGGACGACCTGGCCGCGAACCGGGCCGTCGGCTTCGACGCCCAGATCCAGTACTTCGAGAGCATGGACCAGTTTTGGCTGACCGATGCCGACTTCACCAAGTTCGGATCGCCGGAATGGCGGGACGAGGCCGTGGTCGTCAGCGCCGATCCCGACCGCCGCGTCATTCATCATGCCATCACGACGCCCCGCGGCGTCCTGACCTACAAGACCGAGGGCGACCGCAAGACGACCTGGATCACCGAGTACCTCATCAAGCGCGACGAGGACATCGGCCTCATCCGCGACTTTATGCCCGTGCCGAGGCTCGATCCGGTTCCGGTGGCCCGCCGCTACGACGAAGTCGGGGAGCACGGCATCCTGCGCGGCTTTGTCTGGGGCGACCAGGCCGGCTGCTGGCAGCACGCCGCCTGCCTGATGGACATCAGCGCCCTCATCATGGCGGCCATCGACAAGCCCGACTGGGTCCATGAGCTGCTCAGGATCCTTCTCGAAAAGAAGCTCCGCTTCATCGAGTCCATGCGCGGGGCCCGCTTCGACCTGGTCGAGACGGGCGGCGGCTCGGCCTCCTCGACCCTGATCTCGCCCCGCATGCATAAAGAGTTTTGCCTGCCTTACGACCGGACCATGCACGACGCCCTGCACGGCCTGGGCTTCAAGGTTGTCTACCATACCTGCGGCGGGACATTCGGCATCGAAGAGCTGATCGTTCAAAACGGCGCCGACGCCTCGGAAACCCTGGCCCCGGTCTCGATCGGCGGCAACCAGGAGCCCTGGGAATTCAAGCGCAAGATCGCCGGCCGGCTGGCCCTGATCGGCGGCGTCGATCAATTCAACATCCTGACCGCGGGCACGCCGGACGACATCCGGCGCGCGGTCCGGAAGCTGTTCGAGACCGTGGGGGATGACGGCGGGTATATCTGTTCGGCTTCGGACCATTTTTTTAACACCCCCGTTGAGAACTTGAAAATATTCGCGGCGGCCGCGCATGAATGCCGTTATTAGGAAGGCCATGGGATCAAGCCGGGCTCAAGCGGCCGTCCTCCTGGCTTTATTCCTGGCCGCCGCCGCG
>JAQULS010000191.1 GCA_028749235.1 Acidobacteriota bacterium
GAGGACAAGGGCGCCGACCTGGTCGTCTTCGACGTCGGCTTGAGCCCCAGCCAGGGCCGAAACCTGGAGAAGGAGCTGAAAGTGCGGGTCATTGACCGGACCCAGGTCATCCTGGACATCTTCGCCCGGCGGGCCCATTCAACGGAGGGCAAGCTCCAGGTCGAGCTGGCCCAGTTGAGCTACCTTCTGCCGCGGCTTTCGGGGCGGGGCGTCCAAATGTCCCGGCTGGGCGGCGGCATCGGGACGCGCGGCCCGGGCGAGACCAAGCTCGAAGCCGACCGGCAGCGGATCGAGCTGCGCATGTCCCGCATCAAGGACCGGATCCGCGACCTGCAGAAGCGCCGGGCCGGCCAAAGGGAGAGCCGCCGCAAGAGCCTGATCCCCATGGTGGCCCTGGTCGGATATACGAGCGTCGGCAAGACGACCCTCTTCAACCGGCTGGCCGGGGAGACGGCCTGGACGTCACCCCAGCTTTTCGCCACCCTCGACCCGCTCGTCCGGCGGGCCCGTCTTCCGGACGGACTGGTCTACTTCATCAGCGACACGGTCGGGTTCATCCGCAAGCTTCCGCCCCAGCTGGTGACGTCGTTCAAGGCCACCCTGGAGGAAGTCCTGGAATCCGACGTCATCCTGCACGTCATCGACCACGCCTCCGAAGCCTCCGAGGCCCAGGCCGCGGCCGTGATCCGGATCCTGACCGAGATCGGGGCCGGAGACATCCCCAGGATTCCGGTCTACAACAAGATCGACCGGCTTCCCGATACTCCGGCCTTGCTGGCCCGGAACGACGACCCGGCCGAGGACTCGGTTTACATCTCGGCCCGGACGGGAGACGGCCTGGAGGCCCTGGAGCGCCGCCTTCGCCCCTTCCTTTACAAGGGCCTCAAGATGTTCACCCTGCGCATCCCCCGTTCCCAGGCCGGGCTCCTGGAATCCCTGGCCCGCTGGACCCTGATCTTGAAAAAGCAGGAGGACGGGGATTATTATGAGGTCAGGATCATGGCCGATCCCAAAGGGATGATTTCTTATCTCCCCTACATTGAAGGCGGCCGAGGAGAGCTAATATGAGGAAACAGGTCCTGCTGATCGCCCTGCTGGCGGGAAGCCTGGCCTCCTGCATGACGGGACCCGGCGCACTGCCGAGCATTCATATCGAACCCCCGACCCCGGGCGCCGCGGCCAGCCTGACGCTCGACGAGCGCATCGCGGTCCAGGACGCCTGGACGGCCCTGCGCGAAGGCCGGCTGGACCGGTCCCGCAAGCTCTTCGCCCGCCTCCCGCCCGACAATCCCTTCGTCGCGGCCGGACTCGGCTACCTCGCGATCATCGACGAGAATCTGGCGGCCGCCGAGGATTACCTTCAGCGATCGATCGAGATCCAGCCCGAGCTCACCGTTTCCTATCTGGGCCTGGGCCAAGTCTATCAGAAGACCGGGCAGGACGAGCCGGCCTACAAAATGTACCTGGAAGCCTTGAAGAGGGAGCCGGAAAACGAGTTCGCCCGGAAGGCCGCCGACGACCTGGCCGGGTCGCTGACCGAAGCGGCCATGGCCGAGGCCGCCCGGGCGGCGGGAGCCGGCCAGCCGGAAAAGAGCAAGGCCGCCTATCTGCAAGCCCTGGAGTACTCGCCGCGCCTCAAGGCCGCCCACAACGCGCTGGCCCGCCTCTTCATCCAGGAGAAGGACTTCCACAGCGCCTTCCTGCACATGAAGGCGGCCGGCGACGACCGGGTCGAAGACACCGTGCTGCTGCGGGAGTTCGCCGACGCCCTGTACAAGGCCGGCCAGTGGTCGCGAAGCCTCGAGATCTACGAACAGATCATCGGCCTCGATCCTCAGGACAAGCCGGTCAAGGATCGCATCGATCAAATCAAGAACCGGTTGGGTGTCGTGGACCTTCCCGACCAGTACGCCGCCATCGCCCGGTCGGCGGTCCTGACCAGGGAGGACGCGGCCGCCCTGATCGGCGTCCAATTCCGGGAGATCCTGTCCGAAAGCAGCGCCAAGCCCCCCATCATCGTCGACATCACCGTCTCCTGGGCCCAGCGCTACATCATCAGGGTCGCCGCTCTGTCCATCATGGAGGTCTATTCCAACCACACCTTCCTGCCGAAGAAGACCCTGAACCGGGCCGAGTTCGCCGAAATCCTGTCGCGGCTGATCGAAACGCTCAAGAAAAGCGGCAGCAAGATCCTGCCCCAGATCGCCATCGACCGCATCCGGATTACCGACGTGCCGCAGGAGCATTTCTATTTCCAGCCGGTGGCCCAGGCCGTCGCCTACGGGCTGATGGAGCTGTCTTCGGACCGGGCCTTCAAGCCCGAGCTGCCCATGACCGGACGCGAGGCCGTCCGGACGGTCGAACTGCTGGCCGGACTGGCCCGCTGAAGGAGCGCCGGCGGGCATGAAACGGGCTCGGACGGACGGCTTGCTTTCCGGGGTTTGGACCGTCCCCAACGTCATCAGTCTCTGCCGCGTCCTGCTCACCCCGGTTTTCCTCTGGGCCGTCCTCGCTCACCGGACCCGGGCCGCCCTCCTCATCTTCCTGATCGCCGGCCTTACCGACCTGCTGGACGGGTTGGCGGCCCGGATGCTCCGGGTCCGGTCCAAGCTGGGAATGATCCTCGACCCGGCCGCCGACAAGTTTCTGATGGCGGCGGCCGTCATCATCCTGACCGTTAAGTCCCTGGCCGCACCCAACGCCTTGCCTCTCGGCCTGACGCTTCTCGTCTTCGGCCGCGACCTCATACTCGCGGTCGGGGCTTTGGTCGCGTATCGCCGCTGGGGGGAGACGACGTTCCCGCCGTCCATCCTGGGCAAGGCCAGCACCGCCTTCCAGATGGGGATGATTGTCCTGGTCCTGCTCCTCAACGACCTGGGGCAAGCACCGGTCTGGATGGCCTGGGTTTATGGAGTCGCGGCGGCGCTGACGGCCGGGTCGGGAATCGATTACACCCTCTACGGCCTGCGCCTGTTCCGCCGCCGACACGGCGGCCGGACCGACTGACGGCTCGGCTCCCGTTGCAGGGAAACAAACCTACTTGACGCTCTTGTCGATGAAGCCGCCGCGGAGCGTCTTCCAGAGAATCTTGATGTCGAAGAGAAGCGACCAGTTCTGGATGTAGTAGAAGTCGTATTCCAGCCGCTTCTCGATCGACGTGTCTTGGCGCAGGCCGTGAACCTGGGCCCAGCCCGTCAGCCCGGCCCGCACCTTGTGCCGAAGCATGTACTTGGGAATGGCCTCGGTGAACTCCCGCACGAACTCGGGCCGCTCCGCCCGCGGCCCGACCAGGCTCATCTCGCCCTTGAAGACGTTGATCAGCTGGGGCAGCTCGTCAATGCTGTACTTGCGCAGGAAGCGGCCGAGCCGGGTCACCCGGGGATCGTCGCTTTGGCACATCTGCGGCCCGTCTTTCTCGGCGTTGCAGATCATGGTCCGGAACTTGTGGATGTGGAAGCGCCGGCCGTCGTTCCCGACCCGTTCCTGATGATAGAAAACGGGGCCGCGCGAGGTCAGCTTGATCAGGATGCCGACGAACAGGAAAAACGGCGACAGCACGATCAGGCCCAGCCCCGAGACGACGATGTCCGCCGCGCGCTTGACCATTTTGGCCGCGCCTTGCAGGGGCACCTCGTCGATGGAGATGACCGGGAAGCCGTCCAGATCGTGGACCATGGCCTTCAGGGTCAGGAGCTGGAAGAGATCGGGCACGATCCGGATATTGACGGGATACTTGTTGACGATCTGGAGCGTCTCGACGATCTCGGCGTAGCTCGACAAGCTCAAGGCGACATAGATCTCCTGGATGGCCTGGGCCTCGATGACGCTCCCGACCTCGGCCACCTTGCCCAGGACGGGCAGGCCGCCGTCGACCAGGATCACCTCGCCGGCCGGCTTCTCGTCGTCCAGAAAGCCCTTGACCACGAAGCCGAGGTCCTTGTATTCGATCAGCTTCTGGGCCACGGTGCGCCCCAGGTCGCCCGCACCCACGATCAGAACGTTCTGCAGATTCAGGCCGCGGGCGTAGCGGCGGTTCATATAGTAGTAGATCTGATTGCGGAAGAAGGAAATGGTGAAGACGACGGCGACGCCGTAGATGGCCAGGAAGACGTGGGACAGCTTGATCAGGTTGAACCGGAAGAGGGGCGCGGAGCCCTGGCCGTAGGCGTTGAAGTAGCTCAACAGGCCGAGGACGATCAGGATCGAGATCACGGAGTTCAGGCAGATGGTGACGAAGTCCTCGAGCCGCGTTCGCCGCAGGCGGGCTTTGTAAAAGCCCTGCAGGTAGAAGACGACCAAGTGGGCGGCCAGGAAGATGGGCAGGAGCACGAGGTAGGAGCCGATCCTGGGCACGCCCTTGGCCGGATCGACGGGGATGATGTAGGCGAAGAAACGGAAAAGATAGGTGTATAGGAAAGACAGGGTGATGGCCAGAAGGTCGCTGCCGACGAAAAGGCCCGACAGGCGAGCGCGGTGCTTGGATATCACGGCTTTTCCTTGGCTTCCCGCCATTTGGCCTGGAGGAAGCTTTTCATCCGGCTCTTGAAGAGCTCGCCGGAAAATTGGAGGGCGTGCTCCCGGATGGCCCGGCTATTAAAGGCCAGCCCTCGGAATTTGTCAAGGGCGGCCAGGAGACCGTCGACCGTGGGGCGGTCGAAAAAGACTCCCGTCTCGCCGTCCCGGACGGTTTCGGTGGCCCCACCCCGGCCATAGGCGACGACCGGCGTCCCGCAGGCTTGGGCCTCGACGACGGATATCCCGAAATCCTCCTCGCCCGGGAGCAAATACAACCGGGCGTTCCGGTAGAGCGTCCGCAGGTCTTCACCGGTCAAGGGACCGGTGAACTCGATGTTGGGCTTGGCGGCCGCCTTAAGCGCCTTGTAATCGGGCCCGTCTCCCGCGACCTTGAGCGGCCAGCCCAGCCGGTTGTAGGCCGCCACGGCCAGATCGACTTTTTTGTAGGGGACGAGAGCGGTCACGATCAGGTCGAAGCCGCGGGGAGGTGCCGAATCGCCGAGGGAGAAAAACTCCGTGTCGACGGGCGGATGAATCACGGCGGCGGGCCGGCGGTAGTATTTCTCGATGCGGCGGGCCACCGCTGCCGCATTGGCCACGAAATGATCGACCCGGGCCGCGGACGTCACGTCCCACTGTCGGAGGGAATGGATCATGGGAGGGATGAGGAGCCGGGAAAAAGGCCCCAGCTTGCCTGGGCCGAAATAGGCCCAATACTGGTTCCAGGCGTATCGGACGGGGGAATGGACATAGGAAACGTGCAGGGCGTCCGGGTGGGGAATGATCCCCTTGGCGACGCAGTGGGAGCTCGACACGACCATGTCGAAGGCCTGCAGGTCGAATTGTTCCGCCGCCAGAGGGTAGAGCGGGAGATACCAGCGG
>JAQULS010000192.1 GCA_028749235.1 Acidobacteriota bacterium
CGTCCTGATCTTCTTCTATCTGCCCATCCTGATCCTGATCGTCAACTCCTTCAACGCCTCGCGCTTCAGCAGCTCCTGGCAGGGCTTCTCGCTGAAGTGGTACGCGCGGCTCTGGCACGAGCCCGAGATCTGGATCGCGGCCCGCAACACCCTGGTCATCGCCTTCGGCGTCACCGTGGTCGCCCTGATTCTGGGCACCACCTCGGCCCTGGCCCTGCACCGTTTCGCCCGCTCGCGCCTGCAGCGCTTCCACTACACCCTGATCTACATGCCGCTCGTCGTGCCCGAGATCCTGATGGGCATCAGCCTATTGATGGCCTTCGTGGCTTCCGGCGTCCGGCTGGGCCTGGGCACGATCTTTCTGGCCCACGTCACCTTCTGCATCTCGTACGTGGCGCTGGTGGTCCTGGGACGGCTGCAGGACTTCGACTTCTCGGTCGTCGAAGCGGCCCAGGACCTGGGCGCGGGCTGGTGGACGACGGCCCGCCGGGTCTTGCTGCCGATGCTCGCTCCCGGCCTGGCGGCGGGCGCGCTTCTGGCCTTCACCTTGTCGCTGGACGACTTCGTCATCACCTTTTTCGTGGCCGGTCCGGGCGCCACGACCCTGCCCATCCGGGTCTACAGCATGATCAAGCATGGGGCCACGCCTCTCATCAACGCGCTGTCGACCCTTCTTCTGGCCCTGACTTTCGTCATCGTTTTCGTCAGCCAAAGGCTGAGCCGATCCAAAACCATGGAGGGGATATGAGCCACTCACGCGTCCGCCCGCTCGTCCTGGCCGGGGTCATCCTGGCCGCCGTCGGCTGCGTTCTCGGCCTGGCCGCCTGCGCCAAACCCGCGAAGGAAGCCGCCGTCCTGCACCTCTACACGTGGGCCGATTACATCAAGCCCGAGCTGGTCGCCCGGTTCGAAGCCGAGAACAGCTGCAAGGTCGTCATCGACACCTTCGACTCCAACGAGTCCATGTATGCCAAGCTCAAGGCCGGGGCCACGGGCTACGACCTGATCGTGCCGACCAGCTACATGGTCAGCCTGATGCAGTCGCAGGGCATGCTGCAGCCGATCGACAAGTCCCTGATCCCCAACGCCGCGCGGATCGACCCCGAATACCTGGCCATCGCCGTCGACAAGACCATGGACCATTCCGTTCCCTACATGATCACCAACACCGGGATCGCCTACCTCAAGAGCAAGGTCAAGGACTTCGAGCCGAGCTGGGCCATGTTCGGCCGGGCCGACCTGAAGGGCCGCATGGTCATGCTCAACGACATGCGCGAGACGATCGGCGGGGCCCTCAAGTTCCTCGGCTACAGCCTCAACACCCGCAACGAGGAGGAGCTGGCCAAGGCCAGGGACGTCGTCCTGGGCTGGAAGGTGAACCTGGCCAAGTTCGAGAACGAGCAATACAAGTCGGGCCTCGCCTCGGGCGAGTTCCTGCTCGTCCACGGCTACAGCGGCGACATTCTGCAGGTCCAGGCCGAGAATCCCGACGTGGCCTTCGCCATGCCCCGCGAGGGCGGGACGATCTCCTGCGACGACCTGGTCATCCCCAAGACGGCCAAGGCCGTGGCCCTGGCCCATGCCTTCATCAACTTTCTGCACGACCCCCAAGTGGCGGCCCAGAACACGGACTTCACCCAGTACCTCTGCCCCAATAAAGACGCCTACGCGCTGATGTCGGACGCCATCAAGAACAATCCCGCGATCTTCCTGTCCCCCGAGATCAAGGCCAAGTGCGAGGTTCTGGACGACCTGGGCGCAGACAACACCAAGTGGGTCAAGGTCTGGGACGAGATCAAGGCCGCCAAGTAGTCCCGGCTACTCGATCCGCACGACGCGCACCGGGCCCAGCAGGCCCGAGGGCAGCAGCGGCGTATCGGCGCCGTAGAAGTCCACCGCGGTATAGGTGAATTTTTTCGCCGCGTCGGACTGCTTGTCGCCGACCAGGCGGTTGACCCACAGATTCGTCACCTTGATCTCCACGGTGTTGGCGCCCGGCTTGAGGGCGGCCGTCACGTCCGCGCGGAAGGGCGCTTTCCACAGAATGCCGCACGGCTTGCCGTTGACCGCGACCTCGGCGATGTTCTTCACGTCGCCCAAGTCGAGTCCCAGCGAGGCCCCGGGCTTGAACCAGTCCGCGGGCGCCTCGAAGGTCTTGGTATAGACGGCGGTGCCGGAGAAGTATTTGACGCCCGCGTCGGCGCTGTCGCTCCAGGAGCCCAGGGCCTCCAAACAGATCTTGGCCGGGGCGCCCCGTTCGGGCTGGAAGGAGACTTCCCAATCACCCGCGAGGCTCCCCAGCGAAGTTTCCGCCCGCGAGGGCAGGACCAGCGACGTCCCGGCGGCCGCCCGCCGGAAGACGACGAAGACCGCGTCGTGGGGATCGAGCCAAAGCGGCACGGCGGTCCGCCCGGCGGCGATGCGGTAGGACGCCGGCTCGATCAGCCCGGTGTCGGGATGCCATATTTCGGGCGCCTTGCCCTGAACGCGGAAGGACGCTTCCAGGGCTTCCGTCCCGTCGCCCTCGTTGCCGACCCAATAGGCGTCGCCGTCGGCCAGTTGGCGATGGACGAAGGCGAGGCGCGTGTCCTGCCGCGGTTTGGCGTACTCGAAGTCCGGCCCGGCACCGAGGTCGCGCAGGGCCTGGGCCAGGGTCCGGCCGCCGTCGATCGGGCCCTTGGCCCGTTCCGTTCCCCACAGCTCGTCGGCGATGGCGTGGAACTCCTTGGGGTCGTCGGCCAGGCTGGGGCTCGCGACGGGCTTGGCGCCCACCACGACGGCCCCGGCCTTGACCAGCTCCCGGATCTTGCGCAGCACGGGCAGCGACATCTGCCAAGCGTTGGAGTCGAGGGCCAGGACGCGATAACTCATGCCGGTTGCGGTCGTGATCCGGCCTCCCGCCGCCGTCAGGCGGTGGATCAGAGCGTCGGCGTTGACGAAGTCGAAGTTGTAGCCGGCCGGAATGTCCGGCAGAGTGCCCTGGAACAAGGCGGTGACGTTGGAGTCCTCGCCGTAGAAGTAGGCGATGTCGGCCGCGAACGTGCCCTGCTGGAGCATGAAGCAGCTGCGGGCCAAATAGGTCGTCCACGGCCTGGCCGACTCGGCCCAGGTCTCGTGCCGGGTGAACCACTGGCCGAAGGGACCCAGGCCGAGGCCGGGGATCTTGTCGTCGACCGGCTGGTGGACGGAAGTGTGGATGACGAACCGGTTCAGGCCCATGGCCATCAGGCGGTCGGCCGTGGGCTTGAGCGTCTCGGGCGAATACATCCAGGCGTTTCGATAGGCGGTCAGGGACTCGGCGGCGACCAGGTTCTGGCCGTAGATGTGGGCCACGGAGGCGGACTCGCGGACGTCGGAGTCATGTCCCGTGCCGGCGCGTCCGGGGCGGTCGACCCACATGGCGCTCATGGGCACGTCGGCCAGCCGCTTGACCTCCATGCCGTCGCCGATGAAGGCCCGGCCGGACTCGTGCGACTCGGTGTAGCGGCCCATGCCGCGGGCGCGCAGGATGTCGGTGAGCTGATCGTAGTGGTTCTCGGCCGTCAGTTCGCCCAGCGTCTTGCGGAAGTCCCACAGGAAACGGTCGCTGGCTTCGGCGCTCTCGACGACGCGGCCGGCCAGGACGGGCAGCCAGGGACGCATGTCGTAGCCGCGGCGCTTGGCGAACTCGCCGAACAGGCCGTCGGTCCAATTGGCCACCCCGGCCTCCCAACTGTCGGTGATCACGTACTGCAGGCCGCGCTTGCCCATGAGCGGGCCGACCGTGTCCTTGTACTGATCGAGGTAGGCCTCGAAATAGGCTTTCACGTGGACCCGGCTCATCTTGTCCACTTCCAGGCCGGTCGCTTCCGGCGAGGCCGGGCCGTTCTGGTGCCCGGTCAGGGAATAGCCGAGGCGCAGGATGATCCAGCGGCCGGCCGGAGGGGTCCACTCGAGTCTGCCGTCGGGGCGCAGCCTGGAGGTGAGGTCGATGACATCGGCCTTGCGAACGGCATCGACCGTCCGGACGGCGGGCGTGGCCATGTCGGCGATTCCCGTAGCCGCCGTAAAGGCCGCCTTGTCCTGGAACCTGTTGACGGTCGCCGCCGTGTGGAGGACGAGCTCCGCGACCCGGTATCCGGCGGGTGCGGCGGACGGAGCCGCCGGGGCCGGAATCGTGAGGCGGAAGAAACGGGCCGTCGCCGCGGGGAAGGAGATCGTCCCCGCGCCGGCGGGAACCGAAGCCACCTCGCGGAATTCCCGGCCGTCCGAGCTGGCTTCCAGCGCGGCGCCGACGACGTCGTTGCGCCCCGCCTCGCGGCCGGCGAAGAAAGTCAGGCCGGACACGGTCTGCAGGCGGGGGAGCTCGATCCGGATCCAGGCTTTCTCCCCGGGCCGGGCCTCCGGAAGGAGCGCGGACTTGGCCAGATCGCCGTCGGTCAGCGCATCCAGGCTGAACGAGCCGCCGCTTGACGACACCTTGGCCTGAAGCTCGGAGAGGGTGCGGTCGCCTTCCGGAGCGCGGAAGGCGACGACGGCGGCGTCGGCATAGAACACCGGAGCGGCCGCGGCCTGGTCCCGCTGGACGCGTCCGGCGCCCAGGTTCTGATAGGGCCCGGTCGCGCTCGGCGGCTTGGGCAGGACGCCGGAGAACGGCCGGCCGCCCTCCAGGCGCGTCTCGCCCCAGACGTACTTCTTCATGGCCTGGGCCGGCGTCACCCAGGGGCCGCCGCTTTCGCTCCAGCCGGGCGAGCCGGCGATGGCCATTTCCAGGCCCAGCTCGTCGGCCAGCGCGGCCGTGAACCGAAAGGCGTCCTTCCATTCGGGGGTCATGAAGATCAGGCGCTTGCCGACGACCTGGGGCGTTTCCAGGCCGGCGTCGAAGTTTTGGAAGCCGCCGATGCCGGCCCGCTTCATCCATTCCAGGTCGGCCTTGATCCCTTCTTTACGGATGTTGCCGTTCATCCAATGCCACCAGACGCGCGGCTTGGCGGCGTCGGGCGGGTTGCGGAAGCCCTGGACGAGAGCGTCGTTCGGGGTCTGGGCGGCCAGGCTCAAGACGCCCCCCAAAGCCGCCAGCGCGGCGAGAAGAACGAATCGTCGGATCGTCCGGATGGTGCGGATCATGGGCAGCCTCCTATCAAGCAGCCGGATTATAGCACAACGCTTTTGACGCCTTCGGCCGGCGATCGGGAGGCGGGGGCTGTTGCTCCGGAGGGCGAAAACCCATAAAATGCGGCCCATGATAAAAACCGGCTCCCTTCCCGCCGCTTCCATGGCCCTGGTTTAGGCCCTCCTCTTATGGGCTGCCGCCGGGGCGTCCGTCCCTGTTTTCCAAAACACAACCGTCCCCGTTTCCGCCGTCCCGGAGGGGCCGGACGGGCTCAAGGTCTGGAAAGTGCCCAACC
>JAQULS010000057.1 GCA_028749235.1 Acidobacteriota bacterium
ACGTGGCCGGGTACAGCACCGCCAACTGGGGCACGCCGAAAAGAGCCTATACATCAAGCTGGGACGCCTTTGCGGCGAAGCTCGACTCCGGCGGGAATCTTACCTGGAACACGTTTCTTGGCGGAAGCGGCTCCGATTTCGGTAATGATATTGCTGTGGATGGAAGCGGCAATGTGTACGTGGGGGGATACAGTAACGCCACCTGGGGCTCGCCGATAAGAGCTTATACGTCCAACTATGATGCCTTTGCGGCGAAGCTCGACTCCGGCGGGAATCTTACCTGGAACACGTTCCTGGGCGGAAGCGGCATCGATTACGGTAATGGTATTGCTGTGGATGGAAGCGGCAATGTGTACGTGGGGGGATATAGTAACGCCACCTGGGGCTCGCCGATAAGAGCATATACATCCGACGCTGACGCCTTCGCGGCGAAGATGCCGGAAACTCCGACAGGCATCGGGCTCGTGTCATTTGAAGCGGTGGCAGGGCGCGCCGCGATCGAGCTGACTTGGCAGACGGCAGCGGAGACGGACAACGCCGGATTCCATCTCTGGCGGGCGGAGGGTGAGAACGAGCCGTATGAGCGGATCACCCCCGCGTTGATTCCGGCCCGGGGCGATGCCATCAGCGGGGCGGTCTATGCCTACCCGGATTACGATGTCGTCGCGGGGCGTTCGTATCTCTACCGGCTTGAGGACGTCGATACGAATGGCGAGAGCACCTTCCATGGCCCCGCATCGGCGGTCATGGGGACGATCGAGCTTCTCCAACCTGTGGACGGGATGCGGCCGGTCGGGGCACTGCCGGTCTGTTTCTCATGGGACGGGGGGCCGTTCACGCAATTCCGAGTCGAGATCTCGGGTGCAGCGGATTTCTCGATGTTCGGCTTGGACCTGCCCTCGGACTGGACCGCGGAATCATCTTATCAACCGACCAAGTTCGATTGGGTCAAGGTCCGGGCGATGGCGGGCGAACGCGGGGCCGTCTACTGGCGGGTGCGGGGCCGCATGGCTGCGGGTGCCGAAACGACCTCCGAAAGCCGCTGGCTTTTAATCAGATAGATCGAGATCGGGGAGTGGGCCTGGACATTGGACGATTGACGTCCTTCGTTTGCATTATTACACCCTGGGTTGTCGGAAATGTTCGATGTTCAGACCCGACCCCTCCTCCCGGGACCTCATCCCTTAAAAATGGTCCAGCGATAATGTGAGTTTCCCGGCCGAGTATTGCTGACGTTATGCCTCTTGCATACAGAGACTTTTTAACTGATCGAGATGGGATCGGACCCCGGCTAGCGAAAAAATAGTACTAAAATAACTATAAAAGGCCCGCCATTTTATCCCCTCGTAATCTGAAGTATCCGTACGTTTCTGCGAAGTTTTCCTTTCCGCCCCAGCACCCTGGTTTCAGCGGTTTTCAATCGAATCTGTTACGTACACGGTATACCAAGCGGGGGCAGGCCATTTCTATCACATCCCTCCTCTCGCCGGAATCCCAAGTTGTCGGAACTTTCGGGAAATATTTTGAGCGTCGCGGGAAATAAAACGAGTCGCCGGATGAAGATTCGGCTTGGCTACAACATTTTCTAAAAATCCGAGTCTTTATCTTTGAGCCCAGATTACCGAGGGGATTCATGGGCTCGAGTGAAGTGCGGCGATCCCATTCGCACGTCTCCGCAGAAGGAGATCAGACGTATGAGAAAAATTGAAAGACGCGAGTTCATCAAGCTCGCCGGAACGGGCGCCGGGGCGATCCTCGCCTCGGGTCTATTCCATGACCGGCTTTTAGCCGGGGAATTGCCCCCAGCCGGAGCGAGCCTGTGGGACGATCGATTCGGCGTTTCCCGGGAAGTCATGGCCGAAGTTTTGAGGTCAGCCCTCTCCAAGGGCGGCGACTTCGCCGACCTTTTCTTCGAGTATAAGATCCTCGTGAACGTGACCATGGAGGACGACATCATCCGGCAATCCTCGGAAAGCGTCATCCGGGGCGTAGGCATCCGCGTCCTCAAGGGCCGGCAAACCGGATTCGGTTATACCAGCAGCCTTATCCCGGAAAGTATGAATCGGGCGGCGCTGACGGCTGCGGCCATCGCCTCTTCGGGCGTCAAGGTCCGGCCGCCGGACATCCGGGAACGCCGGCCCGACAAGCAGGTTTACTTGCTGGAAAAGCTCTTTACAGATGCTCCTCTGGAGGACCGCCTCGCCTTGGTCAAGGAGGCCTACTCCGCCACTCTGGCCTATGACAAGAGAATCGTCAAAGCCATCGTCCGTTTGAACGACGAGATGCAGTATGTGACCATCGTCAACAGCGAGGGCCTGATGATTTCGGACGCCAGGCCGCAGGTCCGGCTCTATGTCACTGCCATAGCCCAGGAGGGCCAAGGACGAAGCACCGGTAACAGCAGCGCCGCCGGCCGGGTGGGATACACGTTCTTCAGGAGACCGGGCTCGACTCCCAAGGAGACGGGGCAAAAAGCCGCCCAAGAAGCCATCGCCTTGCTAACGGCCGTCAATCCCGCGGTCGGCGAACAGCCGGTCGTTTTGGGGGGGGGAGCGGGAGTAATGATCCATGAGGCGGTCGGCCATCCCCTCGAAGGCGAAGGCATCTGGCGGAAGACATCGATTGTCTGGGATAAGTTCGGCCAAATGGTGGCTAACCCGGCCGTCACCATCTACGAGGATGCGACCCTTCCTGAACTGCGCGGCAGCTTGAATATCGACGATGAGGGAACACCCACCCGGAGAACGATGATGATCGAGAAAGGCAAGCTGGCCGGATTTCTGCTTGACCGGCTATCGGCCGGAATTTTAGGCCTGGAGCCCAACGGCCATGGGCGGCGCGACTCCTATCGGTCGTTTCCCCTATGCCGCATGACGAATACCATTCTGGCTAAAGGAGAAGCCTCGCCCGAGGATATCCTCAAGACGGTCAAGAAGGGCTTCTACGCCGTCGCCTACGAAGGCGGCGTAGTGGGGAGCAACGGCCAATTCACGTTCTCCGTCCACCTCGGCTATCTCATCGAGGATGGCCGGTTGACGCGGCCGGTCAAGAACGCCACGCTGATCGGCGCGAATCTTCAGGTTCTCAAAGATATCGAGCTGGTCGGAAATGATCAACATGGGGATTATTTCAAAGGCGTTTGCCTCAGAGGGGGACAATCCGCCGCCGTCACGGGAGTGACGCCGACCTTTAAAATCCGTCAAATGACCATAGGAGGCCGCTTATGAGCCGGGATCCCGAAAACAACATGGCCCTGGCCGAAAATCTGGTGACCTATGGCCGAAGCCGGGGAGCATCAGAAATCGAGGTCTCGATCAGGGTGACCTCGGAATTTTCCGCCAGCGTCCGTGAGCAGAACGTGGAGCGCTTGACCGAGGCCGAGGCCAAAGACCTCGGAATTCGGATCTTCGTCGAGGGAAAAGCGGCCGCTGCGGCTTCCCAGGACTTTGCCCCGACAACCCTGCATCGGATCGTCGATAATGCCATCACCCGGGCCCGGCTGGGTGGCGTCGATTCCCTGGCCGGATTGCCCGATCTCGAGCCCGTTGGGATATCGGCCGGCACGCTCAAGATCTACGATCCGGCCGTGTTGGAGCTTTCGCCCGAAAGCAAGATCGCTGCGGCCATGAAAATCGAGGCCGTCGGATTGGCCGACAAGCGCATCAACAAATCCAGCGGCGCGAGTTTCTCCAGTGTGGCGGGGATGCGGTATTTGGCCAATTCCAAAGGGTTTTCCGGTTCCTATCGCTGGACTTCGGTATCGGGCAGCGTCAATTTCCAAGCCGGCGAGGGCGACGATTTTCAGGAGGACGGCTGGGTCGAATCCTCAACCGCCGCGGCCGGCCTGCCCGAGCCGGAGGCCATTGCCCGCATCGCCGTCCAGAGAGTGGCCCGGCTCATCGGCGCCCGCAAGGTCGAGAATCAAAACGTGCCGGTTGTGCTGGAGCCTTATATGACCGCCAACCTCATCCTGTTTTTTCTGACCCAGTGCCTCGCCGGAGCCAATATCGATCGAGGGCAATCCTTTCTTCTGGACAAGCTGGGCTTTAAAATCGGCAGCGGTTTGATGACCATCTATAATGACGGACTGATGCCGGGAGGTTTGGGGACATCGCTTTTTGACGCGGAGGGAGTCCCGGCCCGAAAAACACTGGTCATGGATCACGGCGTTCTGAAAAGCTTTCTCCTGAACACCTACTATGGCCGCAAACTGAAAATGGCCTCTACCGGCAATGGCGGCGAACCCGGCAACTTCCATTTGGCCAAAGGCGTGAGTAAGCCCGCGGACATCATCAAGTTGGTGGACAAAGGGCTTCTGCTCACGGGTATGGGCGCTCTCGGCCAGGATCCCACGACGGGCGATATTTCTACGGGCGTTTCCGGCCTATGGATCGAAAAGGGGGAAGTCGTTTTCCCCGTGGCAGGCGTCACCGTTTCCGGCAACCTCGGCAACGTGCTGCGGGGCGTGGAGATGGTCGGCGACGACCTTCAATTCAACGACAACATCGTTGGGCCGACCATCAAGGTGGCGCAAATGACCATCGGCGGCAAGGGCACGGCTAGAGGCGGAGAGGGTCGGTAAGCCTTGCCTTGAAGCCTATTTCCCAACGCGCAGTCGATTCCCCCCTTGGAAGGGGGGTAGGGGGGATAAGTCTATTTGAGGAACTGGAAGCACGTTGGGCAAGCCCGGCATCGGCCACGGCTCAACATCCATGCTTACCTGGGGCAGGGGGGTAGAGATCAGTTAGAAAGAAATTGGTAGCGCTTTGGGCACGCCCTGCATCAACGACGGGGCAACATCCCTGCGCGCCGAGGGTAGGGTGGGTAAGAATCTAAAAAGAATCGGGAACGCTTTGGGCAATCCTCAAAAATCTTCCCGGCGCGCTCACTGAGAAGTCGGAAGCGTTTTGAACAATTCCTCCTGTCGTTGACTTCCCCCATTTTATGGAAGTAGATTAGGATCATCTGGGGGAAATCATGCCCACTGCTTGCCCGCGTTGCCATTCGGAAAACACCGACATCTTCAAAAACGGTAATCCATGTACCGCAATATACCTGGCCATATTACTTTGCGTTATGATTCCGTTATCGTCCTCCCTATTGAGTTTCGCCGCGGAGAGAAAGACTACGTTGGAAATACCTGAGGGTTACGCGGGGATGATGGCCTATGGATCCCTGATTTCCTTGTCAAGCATGGAGCAGACGCTGGGGCATAAATACGAGGGGCCCATCCATAAAGTGCATCTAACGGGTTATGAGAGGGCGTGGGCATGCGTTCGCCCATTCAACGATCCCCTGGCGATAGCGGCGGGCCGCGAAAAGATCGAGGCGTTCTTTTTGCGCGGCGCGGAACGCATTCCTTTCAGCGGAACCGCGGAGATGAATATCTACCCCAAAAAGAGAGGCCAGATCAACGGCATTTTGTATCTGATCACCGATGAGGAATTGATCGGGTTCGATAAGAGGGAACGCGGCTATCGAAGAGTGGACGTTACCGATCGGATCGAAGAATTCCGTTTTCGGGGGGGGAAGGTCTATGTTTACGAAGGCCCTCCAGGGCCCCCGGCAGCGTCTTCCCCGGTCAAGGGAACCTACATATTGATAAAGGAATTCTTCGACCTGGTAACCGGTGCCTGTGACGCGATAGGAAAGGATTTCCGAAACGAGTTCGATAAATCCACTAGGCCTTGCATCTACCCGGTCGTATCCCTTAAGAACATTATCTGGGAAAAAGTCAAATAGCTGATTTCCGAAGAGTCCTGGGGATCTCGTCCAAAAAAATGATCCAGATATAATGTCGTCTTCTGGCAAAAAAGTGCCGATGGAACGGACGAAAAACGGTGAGAAGCTCATTCCCAATTCCCTTTTTATGATCCCGCCTCTTGTAGACGGAGGCCTTTCAGTTGATCGAGCTGGGATCGGACTCCGGGAAGGGAAAAAACCGTACTAAAATAACAATAAAAGGCCCGCCACTCCTCTCCCAAAACGCTGACATATCCCTCCCTATTCTAGGGAGGGCAGGGTGGGTAAGATTGACTACCGAATTGGAAGCGTTTTGGGCGATCTTTGCTGACATATCCCTCCCTATTCTAGGGAGGACAGGGTGGGTAAGATTGACTACCGAATTGGAAGCGTTTTGGGCGATCTTTGCTGACATATCCCTCCCTATTCTAGGGAGGGCAGGGTGGGTAAGGCAACAAAACAACCGGTATTAGTTCTTCGCTTCGGGCGTATCGCTTTCATCCTTCTTTCCGAGATCCTCCTCGATCGCCGCTTGCTTCGCCTCGATCAAGTGTTTATCAGGCCGATTATTTGACGTCTGGCTGGGGACGGCGGGCGCCGCGGCGGGCACCGGCTGAGTTTTGCGCGATCCGAAGGTAAGCGCATAAGCCCAGGTAAATTCCGCGCCCATCAAAAAAATCTGGGCAGAGTAGTATACCCACACGAGCATGACGACCAGCGAACCTGCGGCGCCGAAGGCCGAAGTCAGGGCGCTCTTGCCGAGGTAAAGCCCGATCAGAAATTTGCCGATGGTAAAGAGCAGAGAGGTCACCGCGGCGCCGATCCACACGTCCGCCCAGGCGACTTTCGCCCGCGGAATGATCTTATAAATCATGGCAAACACGGTCGTGGTGATGACGAAGCTGATCAGAAAATTAAGAATGTTCGCAAGAATTTCCCAGTTAGAGAACAGCGATCCCCACCATCTCCCCAGTGAGGTCAACGCCGCGCTGACCACCAGTGACACGATCAATAAAAAGCCGATGCCCAAGATCATGCTGAACGACAGCAGGCGTGCGCGCAGAAGCCGCCAGATTCCGCTCTTTTTCCTTTTGGGTGCGCGCCATATCCGATCCAGGGCATTCTGCAATTCGCCGAAAACCGTCGTCGCGCCTATCAACAGCAGAATTCCCCCGATCAGCGTGATGGTGGCGCTTTCGGCCGGCTTGTTCACGCTTTCGAGCAATCCTTGCACGGCCGCGGCGCCCTGCTGCCCCATCAGGCCCCGCAATTGTCCGACGATTTCGCCGCGAGCGGCATCGACGCCGAAGACAAGTCCGGCAATGGAAATCACAATCAGCAATAGCGGGGCGATCGAGAACATCGTGTAGTAGGCCAGGGCCGCTCCCATACTTTGCGAATAGTCGTCGGCCCAAGATGAGACCGCGGCTTTAATCAGGATCCAAATATTTTTTAAGGTCATGATTACCCCCCGTTAGCTGTTTATCCGTGCTTTCGGGTCATTTGTTCTTTTCAATTTCCAGGAGCAGATTGGCCTCCAGTTCGTCCCGATGCTCCCGACAATGATACTCGATCTTACTGGCGGAGCGGTGGGCCTTGAAATAGGGCCAGCCCAAGCCCATCAGGCGCCTTTCATGGAGCTCGTGGAGGAGCACGAATCTCCTTTCCTTGGGAGAGAGGTCGTCATCCAGCCAGACCTCGTTCTTGGGGATAAAGTGAGGATAGACCAGGTCATGCCCGCCCTCCGTGAAGTCGATGAAGTAGAGGCTTCGGACAAGTCCGCCCTGAATAATCCAAACCTTGACGGCGCCACTGTATTTCTTGAGCAGCTGTTTGTGGATATCTTCGATGGTTTTCCTATGGGAGAGTTTGGATATCTGTCTCACTAATTCGGCCCTGCGGCGCTCCTTCAGCTCGACGGCATCGGCTTTCTCCAAGGCTTTGTTATAAGCCATGCCTTGGCTCATCAGCCTATACTCGAAAAGCAGGTGGTCAATGAAAAATTGTCCTTCGCCCAGGCCGTGCTCTTGGTCGATCCAGAATTCGTGCAGGGGAATGAACCCGAAGCGGAAGTGCTGGCCGAAGTTCGTGAACTCCTCATCCATTTTGCCCCGGACATACTGGCCATCCACGATCCAGACCTTGATGTCCGCGATCTGGTCGAGTTTTTTGAGGTAAGGTTTTTTCATGATTCCCGCCCGCTGATTTCTTGATGTCTTTATTTATCTCGGAGCGGTGGAGAATGTCAAATCTCGGGCGGTTCGGCGAACCTTTTCCCAATTCCGGAGTCTTCTTATCATATAAGGAAACTCGCCTCATGAAACCCATGGCTCAAAGAAGCGCATCGCGTCGTCAATTGAATGGGGCCGCTCGGTCCGGCGGGCCGACCGGGGCGAAAGGAATTCGCGAAGCCGTCTGCATGACGCTGCTGCCGCTCATCTTCTTCGCCTGCGTGCCGCCAAGCACGACCCGCGCCCCCCTGACTGAGAAGCGGCAGGTCGGCCAGGCGCCGCCGTCGCTTATCCGGCAGGACATCCGGGCCCTTGCCGCCGACCTCCAAGGCTATATCCCGACGTTGATGAAGCAGGCCCGGATTCCCGGCCTGCAGATCGCCTTGATCCGCGACGGCCGGATGGTGTGGCATCACAACTTCGGGGTTCGAAACGCCGCGACTTCGGAAAAGGTCACGGACGAGACGATCTTCGAAGCCGCGTCGTTGACCAAGCCGCTTTTCGCCTATTATGTGATGAGGCTCGTGGATCAAGGCGTGATAAGCCTGGACAAACCGTTGCTCGGCTATCTCCCGGTGGACTTCGTCGAAAAATTCCTGGGCCATCCGCTCGGGGGGAAAGGATTTCGGCGTGATTGGTTCGAGAAGATCACCGTGCGCCACATATTGAGCCACTCGAGCGGCATGCCCCAAGGGGAAAGCGCGATACCGTATCCTCTCTTTTTCGAGCCTGGGACGAGCTGGAAGTACTCCGCCGAGGGATACTTTTTCCTCCAGAAAGCGGTCGAGTATCTCAAGGGCGACAAGCTCGAGAATTTAATGCAAAGAGAGGTCCTTGATCCTCTGGGCATGACCAGGAGCGGCCTGGTGTGGAAGGACGAATTCGAGAAAACGATGGCCCATGGGCATGGTTTTTTCGCTAAGCCCGAAGATTTCCGGAAAAGGATGGAAGCGCATGCCGGCGCCAGTCTCTATACCACGGCCGAGGATTACGCCAAGTTCGTCTCGGCGGTTCTCAACGGCCGGGATCTCCGGCCAGAATCGTCCAAGGAGATGCTGACCCGGCAGATCGACATGGGCAAAGAAAAGGGCCTCGGCTGGTGTCTGGGGTTCGGTACGCAAAACGACGCGAACGGCCAAGCCATTTGGCAATGGGGAGATTTCGGCATCTTCCGAAATTATGTCATCGCTTACCCCGGGGAAAGAAGCGGTATCCTCTTTTTGACCAATAGTATTTATGGTCTGGGCATTTGCTCGGAAATCGTCGGACGCAGTCTGGGCGGACAGGTTTTGGGCGGCGTTTGGCTGGATTATCGGCCTTATGATTCCCCTCTCTATCGGTTTGCTTGGGAGATGGAGGCGGAGGGGCCTCGGGCGGTCAGAAAGCTCAAGGGGTTGATGCGGAAATATCCCAAAACGTTCGATCAGGATGTTATCGGCTTTCTCGCGGAATCCTTCCAGGACGCCGATATGTTCCCTCAGGCCCTCGCCATACTCCGATTCGACCTTAAAGAACATCCGCGATCGGGTTCGTCGCAAGCGGTCATGGATTGGCATCTTGAATATAGGCGAGGCCTCGAAAAACCGAAGCAACTGGAAGAAGATTATTTGAAAAAGATCGCCGGGAATTATGGACCCCGCCGTCTTGAGTTCAAGAACGGGCGTCTTTATTATCTCCGCAAAGGCGGGGCCAATCCGGCCGGCCGCCCGCTGATCGCGATATCCCAGGATACATTTATCCTGGAAGGGCTGTCTCACTTTCGGCTTAAAGTCGAGTTCGATGGGCAAGGCAACCCCGTCAAGCTTGCCGGAGTGTATATCGACGATACGCCGCGGGACGAATCTCCCCGCGATAAATAAAGCCCGTCGGCGTTCGATTCTGCAACGTCGAGTGCCGCCGCGCCGGACCCCCCTTGCCGGCCCGATCAAACCGCCGTCGCGTCTCCCCGTATACGCAAAACCCACATGTGGTATAATAGAAAGGGACAAAAGGGGTTCTTTCAGAGGCGAAACGCTATGGTGAGGAGTGCCTTGTGCCGGCCGACACGATACTTCCTGAACATGACTTCTCGGAACTCATCTCCAAAAGCCGCGGCCCGGGCTTCCCACTTTCTAAGGGTATCGACAAGACTTCCCGGAAGGAGCGCGGAGTGACGAAGCCTTTAAACGACGAACGGCGCGAGAGCGCCTCCCGCCGGCGGCAGAGCGAGATCTTCGTCACCCAGGGGCTGGAACGGACGACCGATCCCGTCAAGCTCTACCTGCGCGAGATGGGCCATATCCCCCTCCTCACCCGGGAGGGCGAGATTTCTCTGGCCCGCGAAATCGAGCGCGGCGAAAAAGCCATCGTCAAAGCGCTCCGCAAAACCCGGCTGGTCCTCACTGAAATCCTGTCCCTGGAAGAGCGCATCGAAACCAACCCGATGATCATCCAGGAATTGTTCGACGTTTCCGAAGACGACATCGACGAGGGCAAACTCGAACTAAAGAAAAACCAGATCTTGGCCAAGATCAGAAAGATCCGCAGACTGAGCGACTTGTTGGACAAGATTCCCCCTAACCGGAAGAAGGCCTTCTCCCGAAACCGCGTCATCGTCGAAATGTCGAGCGCCATCCAGGATCTCAACCTCCGCCCGAGCCAGAAGGAAGCGATCATCGGAACCCTCTGCCGGCGGCTCCACGCCGTCAACGAGCTGGAGGAGAAAAAAGAGGAAATCGAGCTTCTCCTCGCCAAGACGCGGAAAAAGAAGGACGTTAAAGACCTGGCCGAAAAGTCCCGGGAACTGAAGAAGCAAATCCGGATCGTTCAGAAGGACGTCGGACTGGATTCGCCCAATATGCGCAAGGCCATCCGTTCCATCACCACGGGCAAGAAGATCAGCCTCCAGGCCAAAAAAGAACTCGCCTCCGCCAATCTCCGGCTGGTCGTCTCCATCGCCAAGAAGTATAACAACCGCGGCCTGCAGTTCCTGGACCTCATCCAGGAGGGCAACATGGGCCTGATGAGGGCCGTCGACAAGTTCGATTATCGCCGCGGCTTCAAATTCTCGACTTACGCCACATGGTGGATCCGCCAGGGCATCACCCGGGCCATCGCCGATCAAGCCCGCACGATCCGCATCCCCGTTCATATGATCGAGACCATCAACAAGCTCAACCGGGTCAACCGCCAGTTCGTTCAAGAGATCGGCCGCGAGCCGACCAGCGAAGAAATCAGCAAGAAAATGGATTTGCCGGTGAGCAAGGTCCGCAAAATCATCAAGATCTCCCAGCAACCCATCTCCCTCGAAACGCCCATCGGCGAGGAGGGGGACAGCCGTCTCGGCGACTTTATCGAAGACAAGGTCATGCTTTCCCCTCCCGATGCCGTCATCCACATCAATCTGCGCGAAAAGATCGAAGAGGCGCTCAAGAGTCTGACCGAGCGCGAGGCCAAGGTCCTCGAGATGCGGTTCGGACTGGGCGACGGCAACGAGCACACTCTGGAAGAGGTCGGCCGGCAGTTCAACGTCACCCGCGAGCGCATCCGCCAGATCGAAGCCAAAGCCCTGCGCAAGCTCAAATATACGAGCCACTCGAAGAAGCTTAGGAGCTTCACCGACGGATACGCCCCTCTGCTCACCTTGGAAAGAAAAAGCGCAACTTCGTAAGGAGCGGAAACGGTCGCCTGGCCGTGGTAGAATAGAAATACATCGTTTTTTGCTTTTTCCCGCCGCTTAGGAAGCCCACATGGAAATAGATTTCAAGGATCATTATGCGTCGCGGGAGCGCCTCGCTTGAAAGCATTCTTCCGCCGGTCCTTCGGCCGTGCTTCGCGTCCGGCCGAGACGCCCCTGCGCGACGAACTCCTGAGCATTGAAAGGCTGGAAGAGAGGGCCAGGGCGCTCGCGGCCAGATTCACGCTCGATCCGAATCCCCGCCACGCGGCGCGCAACATCCTGCCGCGCTTCGAGGACAACGCCCGCGTCCTTCGCGAGGCCTACCTCGCCATGGCCGATGACGTGCACCGGGGGGTGTTCGTCACTTCCGCGGCGGAATGGCTTCTCGACAACTTCCATCTCGTGGCCTCCGAGGTCCTCGATGTGCGCCGGAACCTCCCGCCGGGCTACTATCGCGAGCTGCCCAAACTCGCTTTGCGTGAGCTCGCGGGCCACGCGCGCGTCTATGTCCTGGCCGAAGAGATCATCCGCCACAGCGACAGCCGCTTGGACCGCCAGCAGCTGGTGCGCTTCATGAACAGCTTCCAGGACGTGGCTCCGCTCACGATCGGAGAGCTGTGGGCCTGGCCGAGCATGCTGAAGCTGGCCCTTATCGAAAACCTGAGGCGGCTCGCGGAGGAAATGCGAGAGGCCCGCGCGGCCGTCCGGGCGGCCGACGTCTACGTGGCGCGAGTCGAAGCCGCCGGGCGTGGGAAGACGCCGCCGCTGCCGGAGCGCCTCCATACCGGCTACGTCCATCAGCTCCTGCTTCGCCTGCGCGAGTACGGCCCTCGGCTTTTCGCCGTTCGCGCCGCCGTCGAGACGCATCTCTCCGCCCTGAATACGTCCTCCGAGGAGGCGATCCGGAGCGAGCATCAGCGCCAAGCCGCGGCCCAGGTTTCGGTGGCGAACGCTATCACCAGCCTCCGTCTTTGCTCCACGCTCGACTGGAGCCAGTACTTCGAGGCCGTCAGCCGGGTCGAACGCGTGCTGCAGTGCGATCCGGCCGGAGTTTACGGGAGTATGGACTTTCTGAGCCGCGATCGCTACCGCCAGGCCGTGGAGGAGCTTTCCGAGCCCACCGGAGAGGCGCAGTTGGCCGTGGCTCTAAGAGCCGTCGAGCACTCCCGCCGGATCGTGGAGGGCGGACAAGCGGGGGATCGCGCCGCCCATGTCGGCTACTACCTCATCGGCAACGGCCGTCCCGATCTCGAAGCCGCCGTCGGCTTTCGGCCCCGCTTCCGCCGGCGGATGCGGCGTTTCGTCTTGGCCCATGCGACCGCCGTCTACCTCGGATCGATCGGGCTCCTGACCGCCCTTCCGCTTGGCCTCGGGCTCGCCTACCTCCACGATCAGGGCTCATCGCTCTGGGCTCTGGCCGCGGCGGCGCTGCTCCTGTCGTTTCCGGCCGGCGAGCTGGCGATCGCCTTCGTGCAGCGTCTGGCCGCCCGTTGGGTGCCGCCACGACGCCTCCCGAGACTTGAATTCCCCGCGGGCATCCCCGACCACGCGCGAACCATGGTGGTCGTGCCCACCCTGTTGACGAGCGTGCCCGACGTGGCCCGGCTTATCGAGCACGTCGAGGTGCTGGCTCTCGGGAATCCCGATCCGCGCATCCACTTCGCGATCCTCAGCGATTTCGTCGATGCCCCCGCGCGCGAGAGGCCCGAGGATGAGGCGATCCTCTCCGCCGCGCGGACGGGGATCGAGGCCCTGAACGCTCGCTTCGGCGAAGGCCATGTGGACCGGTTCTTCCTGTTCCATCGCGTGCGCCAGTGGAACCCGGGAGAGGGCGTCTGGATGGGTTGGGAGCGCAAGCGCGGAAAACTCGAGGAATGGAACCGTCTTCTGCGCGGGGCCGGGGATACGAGCTTTACCGTGCAGGTCGGAGAGTTGGCGATTCTTCCCGAGGTGCGCTACTGCCTCACTCTCGATTCCGACACCCTCTTGCCGCGCGACGCCGCGAAGAAGCTCATCGGCATCATCTCCCACCCCTTGAACCGCCCCCGTTTCGACGTCCGCCTCGGCCGGATCACCGAGGGCTATGGGATCCTGCAGCCCCGGGTCAGCGTAACCATGGCCAGCGCCGCCGGCTCGCTCTTCGCCCGCCTCTACGCCGGCCACACGGGAGTCGATCCCTACACCACCGCCGTTTCGGACACCTATCAGGACCTGTTCGGCGAGGGAATCTTTACCGGCAAAGGGCTCTACGACGTGGACGCGTTCATGTCCGCCCTCGAGGGGCGCGTGCCCGAAAACGCCCTTCTTTCGCACGACCTCTTCGAAGGGCTCTACGCCCGCACGGCGCTCGTCACGGACGTGGAGGTGGTGGACGACTATCCCGCCAGCGTCCTCGCCTATGCGCGGCGCCAGCACCGCTGGGTGCGGGGCGATTGGCAGATCCTCCGCTGGCTGTTCCCTTGGGTGCCCGCCCGCTCCGGCCTGGAGCGCAACCGGCTGCCCCCCATTTCGCGCTGGAAGATCTTCGACAACCTGAGGCGCAGCCTCGTGCCTCCCTCGACCATCGCCTTGTTCCTTCTGGCCTGGACCATCCTGCCGGGAAGCCCGGCGGTCTGGACGGCCGCCCTCCTGGCCGCCATGGCCTTTCCCCTTTATCCGCTGCTCTTCAAGACCGTCCGAGGCCCCGGGCCGCAACAGCCGTGGCGGGTGTTTCTCCGCGCCGCATGGCAAGACGGAAAAACCGTGCTCGCCCAGATTTCGCTGCAGCTCACTTTCCTGGCCAGCCAAGCTTTTGAAAGGATCCACGCGATTGTGCTGACCCTCGTCCGTCTCACGACGACCCGGCGCCGCCTGTTGGAGTGGGAGACGGCCGCGGCCGTTGAAGCCCGAGGAGCCGGCGGAGCCAGGCGGATGAGCGCGCGGCTGTTCCTGGCGAAAATGATCGAGAGCCCGCTGATCGCCGCCGGCGGCCTCCTCCTGGTTTTGTGGACGCGCCCGGGCGCGCTTCTCACGGCGGTTCCGTTCCTGGCCTTATGGGCCATCGCGCCCGTGATCGCCTACAAGCTGAGCCGTCCCATCGTCCCGAAACGCGTCGAGCTGGGGGATGAGGACCGCCAATTCCTCCGTCTCGCGGCCCGCGCCACCTGGCGGTATTTCGAGGCCTTCATGGGCCCCGAAGACAACGGCTTGCCCGCGGACAACTTCCAGGAGACGCCGGATCCCAGGGTTTCCCACCGGACGTCGCCCACGAACATCGGCATGGGGTTGCTCGCCGCCCTGGCCGCCCACGATTTCGGATTCATTCGGACGGATGAGCTCGCCTCCAGGATCGAGGCCGCGCTGACCACGATGGAGGGCCTTGAACGCTTCGATGGTCACCTTCTCAACTGGTACGACACGCAGAGCCTGGCGCCTCTCCCGCCGGCCTACGTCTCCACCGTCGACAGCGGCAACCTGGCGGGAGCGCTCCTAATCCTGGCGGAAGGATTGCGCCAGGCGAGCCGGCGACCGCCGGACGCGGCACTCATCCGCGAGGTCAAAACGCGGCTGAGTGCGGCGGAAGCGGATCCCCAGTCAAAGCCTGGGGCCCCTGCCGCCGCCTCGGCCGCCGTCGATCTCTCCCGGCGGCTCCTTGACCTGGCGGGCCGCGCCTCCCGGTTCGCGGACGGGATGAGCTTCCGGTTCCTCTACGATCCGCGGCGCGGGATCCTTTCGATCGGCTATCGTCTCGCCGACGCCGAGGGGCCGGGCCGGCTGGATGCTTCCTTCTACGACCTCCTGGCCTCGGAATCGCGGCTGGCGAGCTTCATCGGCATCGCCAAGGGCGACCTCCCCGAAGCGCATTGGTTCCACTTGGGGCGGCTCATCACCGGCGTCGACGGGATGCCCACCCTCCTGTCCTGGAGCGCCACGCTGTTCGAGTATCTGATGCCGCTCCTCTTCATGAAGAGCTATCCGGGAACGCTCCTCGACCAGACGTGCCGGATGGCCGTGCGGCGGCAGATCAAGTATGCCAAGGATCGCGGCGTGCCCTGGGGCATCTCGGAGTCCGCCTACAACCTCGTCGACCGGCACGGCACCTATCAATATAAGGCCTTCGGCATCCCCGGTCTCGGCCTGAAACGCGGCCTGGGCGACGAACTGGTGGTCGCCCCCTACGCCACCGCTCTCGCCGCCGGGCTCGAGCCCGCGGAGGCCGTCCGCAATCTGCGGCGCCTGACCGTGGAAGGCCTCGCAGGCGCCTACGGCTACTATGAGGCTATCGATTACACGCATGGCAAGGCCGAGGAGCCCGAAAGCGTCGGCAGAAGAGCGGGCCTCACGCGGGGAACGGTGGTCCGGGCCTTCATGGCCCATCACCAGGGGATGACCCTCGTGTCCCTCGCCAACGCCCTCCTCGGCGATCCGATGGTGGAGCGTTTTCATGCCGATCCGCGCGTCCAGGCCACGAAGCTCCTGTTGCAGGAGCGGATCCCGCGTCAGGTGCCCATCACCCAGCCGCGGCCGGTCGAGGAGACCCGGGTGGCCGGCCCGCTGCCCGCGCTGGCCGTTCGCCGCTTCCGGTCGCCCCATACGCAGTTCGCTCACGCGCAGTTCCTGTCCAACGGCAACTATACGGCCGTCGTGACGAATGCGGGAGGGGGCGCCAGCTTCTGTCGCGGCCGCGCGGTCACCAGGCATCGGGAGGATCCGACCCGCGATCCGGGAAGCCAGTTCCTCTATCTGCGCGATGTGCGAAGCGGTTCCGTGTGGTCGGCGACTTTTCATCCCACCGCCAAGGAGCCGGAGGACTATTTCGTCTCGTTCCTCGCGGAGAAGGCGACCTTTCGCCGCCGCGACGACGACATCGCCACCCAGCTCGATATCGCGGTCTCGAACGAGGACGATGTCGAAGTGCGGCGCCTGGCGGTGACCAACCACGGCGATCGTTCCCGCGAGATCGAGATCACGAGCTATGCCGAGATCGTCCTGGCCCCGCCGGCCGACGACTTGGCCCACCCGGCCTTCGGCAAGCTTTTCGTCGAGACGGAATATATTCCCGAAGCCGCCGCCCTCCTCTGCCATCGCCGGGTGCGCGCGCCGGACGAGCCCGGCGCTTGGGCGATTCACGTTTTGAGCCTCGAAGGGCGGAAGCAGGGGCCGGTGGAATGGGAGACGGACCGGGCGCGCTTCCTGGGTCGCGGCCGCGGTCCCGGGAACCCCCAGGCCCTCGATGGACGCTCCTTGTCGGGCACGACCGGGTTCGTGCTCGACCCCGTCGTCAGCCTCCGGCAGCGTATCCGCCTTGAGCCGGGCGGCCGTATGAGGCTGTCCTTGGCCACGGGGATGGCGTCTTCCCGGGAGACGGCCCTGGCTCTCGCCCAGCGCTACCACGAACCGAGCGCCGCGGCGCGGACCTTCGCCCTCGCCTTCGCGCATGCGCAAAGCGGCCTCCACCACCTCGGCATATCGAGCGAACAAGCCCTTCTTTTTGAACGCCTGGCTTCGCGCGTGCTCTATACCGACGGAGGGCTCCGCGCGAGCCCGGAGCTTCTGGCCCGCAACATTCTCGGCCAGGAGGGCCTCTGGCCGCACGGCATCTCGGGGGATCTTCCCATCCTTCTCGTCCGGGTCGTCGAAGAAGACGACCTGCCGCTGGTGCGCCAAGTCCTGCAGGCCCAGGAGTACTGGCGGCTCAAGGGCTTGAGCGCCGACGTCGTGATCCTCAATGAACACCCCGTGAGCTACCTCGACGAGATGCACTCGCTGCTCGCGGCCCTCCTCGACAACGGGCCCTGGAGGACATGGAAGCATCGGCCCGGAGGGGCTTACCTGCTTCGCGGAGACCGCATGACCGAAGCCGAGCGCATTCTCCTCACGGGCGTGGCGAGCGCCGTCTTAAGCGGCGAGCGGGGAGATCTGGCCAACCAACTCGACCGGCCCGATCCGGTGCGGCAGGAGCCTGCGGAATTCGTCCCCTCTCGAGAGCCGAACCCGGCCGCCGAGTCAGAGGCGAAGACGGAGGTCCCTCCCCTGGTCCTGGCCAACGGCCTGGGCGGCTTCTCCGAAGACGGGCGCGATTACGTGATCGTCCTCGAGGCGGACCGGGAAACGCCCCTGCCTTGGGCCAACGTCATCGCCAATCCCTCTTTCGGGACGATCGTCACGGCCTCCGGGTCGGCCACCACCTGGTCCGAGAACAGCCGCGAGAACCGCCTCACGCCTTTCGCGAACGACCCCGTATCCGACCCCACGGCCGAGGCGATCTTCATCCGCGACGATGAGACCGGAGAGACCTGGTCCCCGACGCCGGGCCCGATGCCCCGCAAGGGCGGAGACGGCCGCTTCGTGATCCGGCATTCCGCCGGGCTGACTCGTTTCGCCAGCGCGGCGCACGGCTTGCGCCAGGATCTGGATGTCTTCGTGGACGCGAAGGACCCCGTGAAATTCTCGTTGCTCACGCTCGCGAACGAAAGCGGACGAGCACGTCGTTTGAGCGTGTTCGCATACAATGAATGGGTGCTGGGGCCTCCGCGGCCGGGCCAGAACACGCATGTGGTAACGGAGCTCGATGCCGCGACCGGAGCGATCCTGGCCAGGAATCCTTACAACCGGGAGTTCGCGGGGCGTACGGCTTTCGCCCACGCCGGCGAAGGTCTGCGCTCGGCGACGGGAGATCGCGGGTCGTTCCTGGGTCGCAACGGTTCCCTGGCGCAGCCGGCGGCGCTGCGCCGTGAAATCCTCTCGGGCCGTTTCGGGGCGGGGCTCGATCCCTGCGCGGCGCTGCACGTCACCGTCGCTCTTGAACCCGGAGAGATCCGCCGCCTCGTGTTCCTGCTGGGGCAAGCCAAGAATGGAGACGAGGCCCGCGAGCTTTTGCGCCGGCATGGGCGCGTGGACGCCGCGGAAATCGCCCGGGAAGCCGCGCGTCGGAGCTGGGACGACATCCTCGACACGATCCAGGTCCGCACGCCCGACGACTCCTTCGATCTGATGATGAACCGCTGGCTGCTCTATCAGGACGTGAGCTGTCGACTCTGGGCCAGGTCCGCTTACTACCAGCCAAGCGGGGCTTTTGGGTTCCGCGACCAGCTTCAGGACGTCATGGCTTTGACGCCCTCCCGGCCGGATCTGGTCAGAGAACATCTCTTGCGGGCCGCGGGCCGGCAATTCCTCGAAGGCGACGTCCAGCACTGGTGGCATGAGCCGAGCGGCCGGGGCACCCGAACGCGCTGTTCCGACGACCTGCTCTGGCTTCCTCATGCCGTGGCGCATTACGTCCGGACGACGGGAGACGTGGACGTGCTGGATGAGCCGGCGGCCTTCCTGGAGGCCCCGCCGCTCGCTCCGGAAGCGCAGGACGCCTATCTTCAACCCCGTATCTCGGCCGAGAAGGGCTCGATCTTCGAACATTGCCTGCGCGCCATCGACCGCGGACTGACCATCGGCGCCCATGGCCTTCCCCTTATGGGGAGCGGGGACTGGAACGACGGCATGAACCGCGTGGGCCGCGAAGGGCGAGGGGAAAGCGTTTGGGTGGGCTTTTTTCTCCACCTGGTCCTGAGCGAGTTCGCGCCGCTATGCGAAGCCCGGGGGAACCAGGCCCGAGCCGAGCGCTACCGCAGCGAGGCCCGCCGGCTCGGGAACACGCTGGAGCAGGCCTGGGACGGCGAGTGGTACCGGCGCGGCTATTATGACGACCGCAAGCCTTTGGGCTCGGCCCAGAACGACGAGTGCCGGATCGACGCCATCGTCCAGGCCTGGGCGGTGCTCTCGGGCGCGGTTCCCGTGCGCTTTGCGGAACGCGCCATGGACGCCGTCCGCACTCACCTGGTTCGGCGCGGGCCGCAAGTTATTCTGCTGCTCTCTCCGCCCTTCGATAAATCCGACCAAGATCCCGGGTACATCAAGGGCTATCCCCCCGGCGTACGTGAGAACGGCGGCCAATACACGCACGGGGTTCTCTGGGTGGTCATGGCCATGGCCCGGCTGGGCAGCGGCGACGAGGCCGTGGAGCTTTTTCATATGCTCAATCCGGTCAACCATACCCGGACCGCGACCGGCGTCGGGCGCTACATGGCCGAGCCTTACGTCATCGCCGGAGACGTCCACGCCGACCCGGCGCATGCCGGGCGCGGCGGCTGGACGTGGTATACCGGCTCCGCGGGGGTCATGTATCGCGCCGGCCTCGAGAGCATCCTCGGGCTCCGCCGCCGGGGCTCGACGTTCGAGATGGACCCCTGCATCCCGTCGTCCTGGCTCGACTACGCGATCATCTGGCGATGCGGCCGGACGCGCTACGAGATCGCGGTCTCGAACCCCGCGCGTCGGTGCCGGGGGATCGCGCAGGCGGAACTGGATGGCGCACCGGTCGACCCATGCTCCATCCCTCTCGTCGATGACGGCGGCACGCACCAGGTCCGGCTGGTGCTGGGAGACCGGAAACCGCCCGTTCCCCTCCCTTCCGACCAGGGCGCCGTTGCCGGCGTTTGAGACTCCCATAGGCGCGAGGGATCTCAGCCCGCTTTTGAATCGGGCCAGGGGGTTTTCCTAATCGTCACGCTCTGCGTTAAGATGAAGTGTCGGGTGGATAATCGAAACGATAATAACCATGGCGGACCCGGCTCCCGTAAGGCCGGCCGGCGAGGAGAAAGAATATGAAAACGATTGTCTTGAACAGGATCCCGGGCAAGAAGGCCAAGGACCGGCTGCCGGAAAATAAAATCCAGAACCCGGCGCAAAAAATCGAGA
>JAQULS010000193.1 GCA_028749235.1 Acidobacteriota bacterium
ATGCTCGAGCTCAAGAAGACGCGGACCATCGTCCTGGTCACCAACAACACCAAGCAGGCGGCCCGGGTCGGGACCCGGACGGCCTTTTTCCTGATGGGCGACCTGATCGAGATCGGGACGACGGGCGCCGTCTTCACCGCCCCGCGCGATAAACGGACGGAAGACTACATCGTGGGGCGTTTCGGATGAGCACGCCCAAGATCCGGGTCCAGGGCCTCAGCCTCTGGTACGGGGAGTTTCAGGCCCTGATCGACGTCTCGGCCGATATCCGGGAAAAATCCATCACCGCCTTGATCGGGTCCTCGGGCTGCGGCAAATCGACCTTGCTCCGCTGCCTCGACCGGATGAACGACCTCGTCGACGGCGTCCGGATCGAAGGCCGCGTCCTCGTGGACGGCGAGGACATCTACGCCCCCGGAACCGGGATGACGGCGCTGCGCAAGAAGGTCGGCATGGTCTTCCAGCGGCCCAACCCCTTCCCGATCAGCATCTACGAGAACATCGCCTTCGGGCCGCGCGTCCATCACATGGCCCACGGCGGCGAGCTCGAGGAGATCGTCGAGCGCAGCCTGGCCGCGGTGGGGCTCTGGAACGAGCTCAAGGACCGGCTGAAGAAGAGCGCCCTGGACTTGTCCCTGGAGCAGAAGCAGCGGCTGTGCATCGCCCGCCTGGTGGCCGTTAAGTCGGAAGTCCTGCTGATGGACGAGCCCTGCTCGACGCTCGACCCCATGGCCACCCTGAAGGTCGAGGAGCTGATGCACCAGCTCAAGTCCGACTACACCATCGTCATCGTCACCCACAACATGCAGCAGGCGGCCCGGGTTTCCGACGAGACGGGGTTCATGCTCCTGGGCGAGCTGGTCGAGTTCGGCCGGACGACCGACATCTTCACCCGCCCGCGCGACAAGCGGACGGAAGACTACATCACCGGCAGATTTGGCTGACCGCGAAGCGGTCAGACAAATCAGTCCTCCCTCGCTTCGACAGGACGGATTCGGCTGACCGCGAAGCGGTCAGACAAATCAGTCCTCCCTCGTATCGACAGGACGGATTCGGCTGAGCCCTAAATCTTTCCCTTCCGTATGTCGTATCATAGGCTGGAAGGCCGACTGAGGGGGGAATCCTTGAAGAAGGCAGCCTTTTTCGTTCTCATCATTTCCACCCTGGCCGCATCATGCGGAGGGCAGGGGAAAATCGACCGCATCCGGGAGAACGGCGTGGAGGTCGTCCTCAATCACCTCGAACCGTACAAGGTGCCTCATCAGCCTTCGACGTTCGACCTGCGGCCGGTCATGGCGATCGACACGGAAAACGAGGCTTTGGCCAAGGCGGGCATGGGCGAGGCGGGCGAATTCGGCGTCGATGGTCAGGGCAATATCACGATCGTCGCCTTCAAGAACCAAAAGAACTTCATCTACCGTTTCGATGCGCAAGGGCGATTGATCGGTTCGTTTGGACGCTACGGGCAGGGTCCGGGAGAGATCGAGTGGCCGTTCCTGGATCGGGTCTTCGACGACGGCCGCATCGCCCTGACCGATCGAATGAGCAAATACATCGTCTTCAATCCGAATGGGAATGCCGTTCAGGAGTTCCGGCCCGGCACCTCGATTTCCTATCTCTTTCCTCTCGATGACGACCGGTTTGTGATCCAAAAGACCGCGCATCACAAACGGATGTCCCAAGGGGTTGCCTATCAAATGGTCCTTTGTCTCAGCCGTTCCGACTTCTCCGAAATCAGGGAGCTCGACCATAAACCCACGACCACCGAGGAGGGAAAGGCCCGGTTCGCCGGCTTTTTCTTTTGGCGGGTAGCCTCTCGCCATATCTATATTGCCAACCAAGATCGCGGCTATGAGATTCTCGACTACGATTTGGAGGGGAATCTACGGCGCAAGATCCGCAAGGAGTATCGCCCCGTCGCCCCCACTCGAGAGATCAAGGAATCCGTTCTCGGACCGAACGTCGATCAGCCGGGCATAACCGACTACTTCCCGAACCCCCTGCCTCCCATCGCCGCGCTTTTCGCCGATGATGAGGGCCGGCTATTCGTGATGACTTATGAAACGGGCGATCAACCGGGAGCGTTCCTTTGGGACATCTTCAGCTCCGACGGCGTTTTCATCGGCCGCAAGAGTCTGGACATTTTTTGGATGGGGCTCCACTACGGCTCGAAATACGCGACCATGAAAAACGGCCTTTTCTATGCTTACCAAGAAAAAGAAAACGGATTCCGCAAATTCGTGGTACAAAGAATCATCTGGAAATAAACCCGCTCGGCCGCCGGGCGGAGTCCTAGCATCCTCTCCGAAAAACCGCTAGAAACTCGGACGGCGATAGAATTCGGGGACCATTTTTATCCGCCGGGAAATGTTTTTTATTCCCGGTGATAAGAAACTCCGCCCCCGCTGCCAGAGCGGTTTCCCAGAAGGGCGCAGCGGAGGGATCGGGCCAAGAAACGGCCGCGGGCGGAGGCGTTAGGGGAATTCCCTCTTCTTCGAACTGAGCCAGGAGAGCGTCGATGGAGGAAATTCCGAAACCGAAGACGGGCCGGGCGAGGACGGCCCGGTATTCAGCCAGGATCCGATAATCATGAGCCATCGAAATCGTTCCGGTGAGGATCAGACGAAGGACGGCAGCGGAAGGGCCGAACGGCTTCAACAGCCCCGCGACAAGGACGTTCGTATCCAGGACGACGATCATGCCCGTCGGGATTTTCGGACGGCGCGGATCTCTTCTTCAATCCGCTTCTCCGGCCAGCGGTCGATCTTTTTTGCGGCCGCCGTTTTCTGCATTTCCTCCATGGCCATCAAGGCCCGGCTGCGGCGGAGCGCCCGCAAGCGGGCGTCCAGATTGGATTCATCCGCTCCCGAGAGAATGGCGATCGGCTTCCCGTTCGAAGTGAGGACGACATCCGCCTCCTTGACCTTATCCCATACTTCTTTGGGCTTGGTATTCAAATCGCGGACGCTCACATAGCGCATTGTTGTTCTCCCGCAGGCATATCTCACAGATGATTGTAATACAATTATCAATCATACGTCAATCATAATAGACAAGGGACGGGGGTCAGCACAAAAAGGGTAAGCCTACTTCTCCAGCTCGGCCAGCCAAGCCTCGGCGAAGGCGCGGGCTGCGTCCACCGCCTCCCGGCCGACCCGGAAGCAGAGTTTCCACTGGCTCGACTTGCCCTCGTAGTCTTCGTTGGCAAAGCGCATGACGGTTCCGCTCTTGACCAGTTTGGCCGCGAAATCAACGTCCGCGCTCGTCTCCAGGAACTCCCGGATGCGGTCCGCGATCAGCGTCTTCGGATCGGCCGGAGCGCGCTTGGCCCACTCGGCCAGCGCCTCCTCGTACCGGGTTTTGGCCTCGGCCCGCTGGCCATCGAGCATCTCCTTGATCTGGGCTTTCTGCGCGGGGTCCTTCTCCATGGCCTCGATCTGGGCCATCATCTGCTTGACCCCGTCCTCGAGAGTCTTACGGTTCGCCGCGTCCATGCCGGCCGCGGCCTGGCGCATCTCGGCCGCCTGCTTTTCCATTTCCTGGCGCTGCTTCTTGAGGAATTCGTCCACCGTGGGGACGGCCTCGGGAGGCTTCGGCTTCTGCTCCTCGCGGTATTTGGCGTAATCGGCCTTGAAATCGGCGGTCGCCGTATGGGCCTTGATCCAGGCCAGGCCGGATTTGACCACGGCCGCCCGGGCGGACGGCGGCATCGCCTTGAAGGCTTTGAAGGCGACGTCGTTGTAGACGGAGCCCGAGGTCAGGCCGTCGATGGTCCCTTGCCGGGCCACGGCTTGGCCGATGCCCAGCTTGACCAGGACGTCTCCCGCGGCCTGGGTGAAGGCATAGACTGCCGCGATCAGGAGGATCGGAAAGATCGGCGCCCGGTTTTTGTGTCTCATGGTCCACCTCTCCATTGAGGATAGGACGTCTCCTCGGGGCAAGTCAACACGGATCAAGATACATCTTTGTTGTCCGCCCTCGCTTCGACAGGACGAATTTGACTGACCGCAAAGCGGTCAGACAAATCAGTCCTCCCTCGCTTCGACAGGACGGATTCGGCTTGGCCGCCGTTTCACTTCAAGTCGCGAGCTCGGATGGAAGTATAGCGTTTGTATCCCGATTTCTCATTCAGCCAATTGACCATGTCTTCGGCCTCGTAGAGAGGCGCGTCTCGGACTTCGCCCGTGGTCTCGTCCTTGATCGGGCGGGTCCCCCGGACGTACTCGTCCCAGTCGGCAAAAGATCGGTCCATCGCCTCTTGACGGTTCGTCAGGACGTCCTGGACGATCTGGTTCGCTTCGCGCAGGTTTTTCATGGCATCCGCGATTCTCCTCTCAAAGACTCTGTTGGAGACGGTGTTGGACTGCCAGATTGCCATCAGGGTCGGCAAATTTTCACGAAAGCCCGCCGACGGACAGCTGACCAAGGAATAGTAGTAGAGCCATTTGTCGCTCGCCGTGGGGGCGATGATGACAAGCGCGATTTCCTCCCCGGTCGGCTGGGGTTGACCGTTGACGGTCATATCCCAGACGGCATGAATAATGGCCGATTGCCCGCCGGAGATCGCTTGCACCGGCGCGGATTCCACGATTCGGATTTTATATTCCGGCGGAGTTTGATTCTGGAAATACGCCGCGGTCAAGTATTGCGGCATGACATTGACGTAAGCGGTCACGGGATCGGTATAAGGGGCGCAGATCGTCGCCGGGTAAAACTGCCGAATCCACGTATCCGTGAAGACTTGGACGTTCCATCCTAAAGCGGCCGTCCCTTGGGGCCCCTTGGCCAGTACGCTTCCCTGCTGGGATTCGAGAATCTGCCAATCCGAGGGCAGTTTAATCTTGCCGCTGCGGTCCGGATACTCCGCCCACTGCATGGCCGGAAGCTCGGCCCTCTTCGTTTCCCCGCCGGTCTCATCCGGAAAGGCCTTCTTGAGAAGCCCGGGCCAGGCGGTGCGGAACTGTTCGGGAGGGGCAAAAGCGAATCCCAGCCTCGTCTTGTTGCTCATCCGGACGGCGAAGGCGATTCCCTGCCGGGTAGAGTCGCCGGTCGAAGACTCGAAGAACAGATAATTCTGATCGCCTTTATCATCCGCGAAGCCTTCGCCGGCTTGGGGCCGGCCGCCGAAAAAGTCTGAGACTTCATCGAAAGCCGCCTGGAGCGCCGGCCCGGGAGCCGTATCCGGAGACCGGTCGGAAATCAGAACGCCTCCCTTGAGGCCTGAATCCTTGATCAGCCGATACCCGGATGGGACGGCCGCGGACTTCGCTGCGCCGCGATCGGAAG
>JAQULS010000194.1 GCA_028749235.1 Acidobacteriota bacterium
ACGCCGACCGCGACAAGTAAGCGTCAGCCCTCGAGCTCCAGCTCCGCCAGCCGCTGATTGTAGGCGGCTTTCTTCGTCTCGTGCTCGGCCAGCAGCGGCTCCAGCTCATCCAGGCAGGCGTCGATATCCTTCTTTCTTTTGTGGAGGGACTTGGAGAGTTCCGCAATGCGCGCCCCGTTCTTGGCCTGCGAGGCCTCGACGATCTCCTTGTTCATCCGGGTCAGGTCGGCCTCGGCCTTCTCGGCCTTCTTCTCCAGGGCCGCGATCTTCTGCTCCAGCGGCCGCAGGACGCGCGATTTCTCGGCCACGACCTCGGAGCGCATCTTGCGGGCTTCCTTCCGGCTGGGAGGAAGGGGGGCCGGAATCGACGGCCCGTCCGGAGACGGCCCCGGTTCGGCGGAGGCGGAAGGCTTGGCCTTGTCCTCCTCTCCCGACCAGCCGACCCGGTCCAGGAAGCGCTCGTAGGATCCCTCGAACACGCTGATCCCGCCTTCCTGAAAAATGATCAGCCGCTCGGCCAGGGCGTGCAGGAACATCTCGTTATGGGTGACCATGATCACGGCGCCCGGGAAAGCATCGATGGCCGCCAGCAGCGCGTCGCTCGATTCAAGGTCCAAATGGTTCGTCGGCTCGTCCAGGAGCAGCAGGTTGACGGGCGTGACGATGAGCCGGCCCAGCAGGACCCGGCTTTTTTCGCCGCCCGAGAGGACCGTGATCTTCTTCAGGGCGTCGTCGCCCTCGAACATCATCAGCCCGGCCAGGAAGCGGGCCTGCCCCGGCTCGACACAGGCGTCGGCGGACTGGATCTCGTCCAGGACGGTATTCTGCGGGACGAGCGACTGGACGTTGGTCTGCTCGAAATAGCCGGGGGCCACGGCCGCCGGGCTGGTGACGTCCCCCGCGTCGGGCCGCAGGACGCCCGCCAGAAGCTTGAGCAGGGTCGTCTTGCCGCGCCCGTTCGGGCCGATGACGAAGACGCGGTCGCGGGCCCCGATGCAGAGCCCGAAGTCCCTGATCAGGGGTCGGCCTGGCTCGTAGCCGAAGGTCAAACCCTCGGCGTTGAGGACGTATTTGCCGTGATAGGTCCGGTAGGCGAAATCGAAGTTCAGGGTCTTGATCGTCTCCAGCTTCTCCTTGCGTCCCATCTTGATCAGCGTTTTTTTTCGCGATTCGACCAGACCCTGGAGCTGGGCCGAAGCCCGGAACTTGGCGATGAAGTTCTCGATCTCCTTGCGCCGCCGCTCGTCGTTGATCCGGGTCTTCTCGTAGGTCTCCTCCTCGACCGCTATCTGGGCGTAGAGCTTGCCGGTCTGACCCTCGATCTTGCGGACCTTGCGGCGATGGATGGCCAGGGTATGGGTGACGACCCGGTCCATGAAGCCGCGATCGTGGGTGATGAGCATGAGCTCGCTCGGCCAGGCGGTGAGGAACCGCTCCAGCCAGCGGATGGAGAGGATGTCGAGGTAGTTGTTGGGCTCGTCCAGAAGGAGCATGTCGAAATCGGCCAGTAGGACCTTGGTCAGATTCAACCGGACTTGGAAGCCGCCCGACAGTTCGGCCGGGGATTTGGCCAGGTCGGCCGAGGCGAAACCCAGCCCGGCCAGGATCTTTTCCACCCGCCAGATCTGGTCGCGGGCCTCGGGCCGCAAGCCCCTGGCCGCCTCCCGCAGCACCGTGTCTTCGCCGAAATCCAGCTCCTGCTCGACATATCCGACCCGGTAGTTGCGCGGGATGGACACCGTGCCCTCGTCGGGCTCTTCCTTACCGGCCAGAATCCGGAACAGGGTCGTCTTGCCGTGGCCGTTTCTCCCGACGACGCCGACCCGTTCCTTGCGGTTGATCTTGAAGCCGATTCCCTCGAACAGGACCTGCTTGCCGTACCGCTTGCTGAGATTCTCGACTTGAATCATGGCCTGGGAGCGCCTCTCGCGTTCAGGCTTCGGGCAGGCGCCGGCGCAGGCCGGGAATGGCCTTGATCAACTCCATGGCCCAGAGGGGGAAGGAGGAGAGCAGCAGCAGGACGGCGATGTCCAGGGCGCCGAGCGGCACGACCTTGAAGACCTTTTGGGCGAACGGCACGTAGATGATCCCGAACTGCAGCAGCAGCGAAACGCCGCAGGCCAGGAGCAGCTTGCGGTTGCTGAACAAACCCAGCTTGAAGAGCGAAGTCCGCTGGCAGCGGCAGTTGAAGGCGTGGAAAAGCTGCGACGAGGCCAGGGCGATCAGGGCGGCCGTGCGAGCCCGGTCGATCCCCTCTTTCTCCACGAACAGGACGAAGGCGAAAGCCAACAGGCTGCAGATGGCGATGAAGGCCCCCTGGGCCAGGATGAGCCGACCCCGCGCGCCGTCGACGATCGGCTCGTCGGCCCGCCGCGGCGGACGCCGCATGATGTCCGGGTCGACGGGCTCCATGCCCAGGGCCAATGCCGGCAGCCCGTCCGTGATCAGGTTGACCCACAGGATCTGGATCGGCAGCAGCGGCACCGGCCAGCCCAGCAGGGACGAAACGAACATGACCAGGATCTCGCCGGTGTTGCAGGACAGGAGGTAGTGGATGAACTTCTTGATGTTGTCGTAGATCCCCCGGCCCTCCTCGACCGCGGCCACGATCGAGGCGAAGTTGTCGTCGGTGATGATCATGTCCGAGACTTCCTTCGTCACGTCCGTGCCGGTCAGGCCCATGGCCACGCCGATGTCGGCCTCCTTGACGGCCGGGGCGTCGTTGACGCCGTCGCCGGTCATGGCCACTATGGCCCCCTTCTTGCGCCAGGCCCGGACGACCCGCAGCTTGTGTTCGGGGGCGACCCGGGCGTAGACCCGGGTGTGATCCACCCGCCGCTCGAACTCGGCCTCATCGAGGCCGTCGAGCTCCTCGCCGGTCAGGGCCATGGTGTCGGCGTCGGCCATGCCCAGCTCCCGGCCCACCGCGACCGCGGTGGCCTTGTGGTCTCCGGTGATCATGACCGTGATGATGCCCGAGGCGCGGCACTTGGCCACGGCCTCCCGGGCCTCCTCGCGGGGCGGATCGATCATCGCCAGAAGGCCCAGGAAGGTCAGCTCCGACTCGACCGTGTCGGCGGCGGCCGCGTCCGGTTTCACGGCGAACCTCCGCCGGGCCACGGCCAGGACCCGCAGGGCCTGCTCCGAGAGGGCCGTAGTGGCCTTCAGGATCTCGGCCGCGTCGGCTTTTTCGAGCTGCCTTTCGCGGCCGCCTTCCAGGATCATTCGGCAGCGATCGAGCAGGATATCGGGCGCGCCCTTGATATAGGCCGTTGTCCCGTCCCCCGTCCGGCGCAGGATGGTCATCCGCTTGCGCTCGGAGTCGAAGGGGATCTCGTCCAGGTATTCCGCTTCGGCCTCCAGGGCCTCCTTGCTCCATCCCGCCTTGGCGGCGCAGGTCAGCAGGGCGCCCTCGGTCGGATCGCCCACGACGCTCCAACGGCCTCCGGCCTCGGCCAGGGCCGCCCCATTGCAGAGAACGGCGGCGCGCAGGGCCTCCCTCAGGTCAGGCTCCGCAGCCGGATCGACCGCGGCCTCGTTGACCAGGAACTCGCCCTTCGGCTCGTAGCCGGTCCCGGTCACTTGGAAAGTCCGCCGCGCCGTGACCACGGCCCGAACCGTCATTTCGTTTCTGGTCAGGGTTCCGGTCTTGTCCGAACAGATGACCGTGGCGCAGCCAAGCGTCTCCACGGCGGGCAGTTTGCGGATCAGGCAGTTGCGCTTGACCATCCGCTGCACGCCCAGGGCCAGGGCGATGGTCACGACGGCCGGCAGCCCTTCGGGGATGGCGGCCACGGCCAGGCTGACCGAGGTCAGAAACATATCCAGAATCTTGCCGCCGCGCAGGAGCCCCATCAGGAAGACCAGGCCGACCAGGACGAAGCAGGCCAAGATGACGAACTTGCCGAATTGCTCCAGCCGCTTCTGCAGGGGGGTTTGCTCTCGCCCGATATCTTGGATCATCCCGGCGATCTTGCCCAACTCGGTCCGCATGCCGGTCTCGACCACGACGGCCCGGGCCTTGCCGGCCACGGCCGAGGTGCCCATGAAGATCAGGTTGGCCCGGTCCCCCAGCGGGACGTCGTCCCTGTCCAGGACGGCCAGGGACTTGAGCACGGGCGTGGACTCTCCCGTCAAGCCCGCTTCCTGGACGGCGAAATTGGCCGTGTGCCAGACAATCCGCGCGTCGGCCGGGATGTTGTCGCCCGCTTCAAGCTCGATGAGATCTCCGGGCACGAGGTCGCCGGCCGCCATTTGAACATGGGCCCCGCCGCGGACGGCGCGGGCGCTGGGCGCCGCCATCCGCCGCAAAGCCTGAAGGGATTTCTCCGCCCGGTGCTCTTGGATGAATCCCAGGCAGGCATTGAGGATGACGATGGCGATGATGGCCACCGCGTCCACCCACTCTTTCAGGAAGCCCGAGACCAGAGCGGCGCCGATGAGGACCCAGATCATGAAATCGGCGAACTGCTCGAAGAAGATGCCGATCGCGGTGCGGCCCTTGCTTTCCTGCAGCTTGTTCGGACCCGTCGCGGCCAGCCGGCGCGCGGCTTCCGCCGCGGTCAATCCGGCGTTCAGGTCCGTCGTCAGTTCGCCCGCCAGGTCGTCCGGCGCGAGTCGCCACCATCTCGTCATGGGATTGTCCTTCCTGGGGAAATCTTCCCGGTCGTCAACCGGGAAGTAGGCATTATACCGGAGCGGACGCGGCCGCGCCATCATATTTTCCTTTGTATTTTCCGGCGGACCGGGTATAATACGGCCTCTTACGGGGAGTAGCGCAGCCTGGTAGCGCACAGCGTTCGGGACGCTGGGGCCGTGGGTTCAAATCCCACCTCCCCGATTTCCTTCTTCCCTCCCGGGGATCGTCCTCCGCCGACTTGACTTGTCCGCTGCCGGAGGACCAAAATCTCCGCCTACCATGAAATCGCCAGCCGAGAATCCCAACGACGGCCGCATCCACTGGCGTCAGACGTTCACGGCTCTCCGTCATCCAAACTATCGGCTGTGGTTCTGGGGCCAGCTCGTCTCGGTCTTCGGCTCCTGGATGCAGACGACGGCCCAGGGCTTTCTGATCTTCGAGCTGACCCGGTCGACGGCTTTCCTCGGCTACGTCGGCTTCGCTGCCGGCGTGCCTATCTGGATGTTCATGCTCTACGCGGGGCTGATCGCGGACCGCATGTCGCGCCGCCGCCTTCTCATCCTGACCCAGACGGCCATGCTCGTCCTGGCCTTCCTTTCGGCCGCTCTTGTCTTCAGTCACGCCATAC
>JAQULS010000058.1 GCA_028749235.1 Acidobacteriota bacterium
AGGGGGGATCTTACACGATCCCTCCTTTCTCTTTCGATTGTCCTCGCTTAGAATCCCTTCGAACGCGTCTTCGGCTGCAACAACTGCGAGAATCTCCGCCCCGAGAAGGCCATCTCTTTCCCCGATCTCGAGGCGATTACGGAGATCATCCGCAAGCTTCGATCGGGGGAATGAGGCGAAAGCGGCCGCCTGAACCGCGCCGGGGCTACTTCCAGAGCACTTTACGCAGGCCCGTCAGGCCGTACTTTGTCTCGATGGCCGCCAGCAAGGCCGGGAAATCCGCTTCGCGTTTCTCCTCGACCGCCGCCTCCCAGGCTTCGAGCTCGGGCGAGGACTCGTAGATGATCTCTTTTTGCAACAGGTGCCGGACGCCGCGGAAGGACTGCCAATGGGTCAGGATGAGCAGGGCCAGGGCGTAGAAGACGACGTTGGGCCCCGGCAGGATGGCGACCAGCCCGGACGGGGGGACGAGAATGAGCTCGCCGATCAGCATCGCCAGGCGCCGGCCTCTCTGGCGGTTGAGGAAGAATTTGAACTTGAGATTAAGATGCTTGGTGTCCGCCGCCCCGTGCAGGATGCGCACGGTCGGCTCGGTCATCCGCAGGGACCGGCCCAAGGCCTGCTCCTGGCGCAGAGTCCGCTGGGGTAGAAGCATCAGCTTGCGCTTGGCCAGCTCCCAGGCCTCTTTGGCCTTGGACTTCTTGACCGGCAAGCCGACGGGCTCGCTGGAAAACAGACGGTGATCTCCCTTGACGTCTTTTACGTAGAAAAGCGAGATCATCGGAGAGCTCATTGTAGCACCATCATCCGAATGTACGAAAACGGGCCGCCGCGGGTTCAGCGCCGCGGCGGGGCGGCGAAAGCTTCGGGATGAAGGAGCCGGGCCAGGTCGGTCAGCGTATCGTAGAGGCGAGGCCCGAACCGGCTGGCGGCGTTCTGGTCGAGGAAGAGGAAACGGCCGTCGCGGACGGCGTGCAGGCGGGCCACGCCGGAGGGGCCGCGGTACCAGCGGACGGCGGTCCGGAACTCGTCTTCGGAGCGGGCCAGGATGACGATGGCATCGGGATCGTCCCGGATCAGGGCCTCCCGTCCGTACTCGAACCAGGTCTTGTCGATCGCCGCCGTGACGCTGGACGCCTTGGCCCGGCGCAGGAGGTCGTTGAAATAGCTCGGCTTCCCGAACGTCCAAAGACCCGAACCCTGCAGGCTCAGAAAAACGCGGGGCGCGGCCGGGGCCGCGGCCAGGGCCGCGGCGACGGCTTTCTCCTTGGTTGCCAGGACGGCCAATAGCGCGTCCGCCTGGGCGGTCCGGCCCGTGACCGCCCCGATCTTGGCGATGAGCGGCGGTATGGCGTCGAGCCCGCCGGAGATGTCCAGGGCGAAGATGGGCAGGCCCAGATCGCGCAGCCGGTCCAGGGCGTTCAGGGGGTTGCCGCGAAAGGCGATGACCAGATCGGGCGTGAAGGCCTTGATCCGTTCGAAGTCGAGGTCGAGCAGGCCGCCGATTTTAGGCTTGGCCAGGGCCGCCTCAGGGTAGTCGCAGTAGCGGGTTACGGCAATGACCCGGTCGCCCAGGCCGAGGGCGAAAAGGATTTCGGTGACGTTGGGGGCCAGGGAGATGATCCGCCGCGGCGGGGTGGGAAATGTGAACACCGTCCCAACGTCGTCCGTGGCTTTAATTGTTTGTGCCCCGCCCGGCCTGGCCGCAAGCGCAAGCAGGCAGAATCCCAGGACGGCAGCGATAGGTTTGGGGCGGATCTTTAAAGACATGGTATGTGTTCTGTCTGAATGATTAGCCATTATACCAAGGAACGAGCTTCCCCGATCACGGCGAGGGACGGCAGGGGTAAGCGCTTATGGAAAAATTCCGCAGCGTGTTCTCGTTTTTCGAGGGGATTCGGCCCGGAAAGAGGCCGAACGGCGAGGATGCCTGAGCGGATCGTACAACGACCGTTAAATCAAAGCGGGACGCGAGTTCCGAGCCGCCGAGAAAAACGAGACGCCACAGCGTAAAAATTTCCGCCAGAGCGAACCCCTGCGCCCCGAGCCGCTCTTACATTATGAGCAGAGTTTTGGGATCCAGCTTGAGCTTGAGTAGCCCTGGCGCGGGGTGGTCTTTGTCCTTGACGACCCGCAGCTCGACGTGGTCGCCCACGGCGTGCAGCGTGATCAGGACGTCGATCGCGGCGGCGGCGTCCTGGAGCAGGCCGGGCATGCCGCCCTCGCCGTACATCGGGACGCCGTTTTCCTTGAGCGAGGCGCTGAACCAGACCTCGAGGCCGAGCTTGCCGGCGAAGACCTTGAACTTGGCCAGGTCCTCGACCGCCGACTTGGTGAAGTCGTAGCCGTCGACGATGATCGCTTCGGCCGGGAACTTGCCGAAATCGATCATGGCCTCCAGGCTGCGCAGGACCTGCTCGGTCCGCGTCCCCTCCTGGTTGAAGTTCATGATGACCCGGTTCTTGACGATCTCGTCGTGGATGTCGACGGCCGATTCCAGCTTCCGCTTCTTGGCCAGCTCGGTGTAGATGTCCTCGTACCAGTTGATGATGTAGTCGACCCGGCTGGAGTAGGAAACGTGGATGACGGAGCGGCCCTGCAGCAGCTTGTCCGTGGCGATGTGGACCAGGCAGGCCGTCTTGCCCACGCCCTTGGGCGAGGCCAGGACGCCGATATACCCCTTGCCCAGCCCGCCGTGGATGGCTTGCTCGAGCACCCGCAGGGGGCTTCTTTTGATCAGTTCGTCTTTGACCATGGGATGTCTCCTTGCGCGCCCGTTCAGGCGTTTTCCCGGCGCCGCTTTTCCTGGTAGGCGGCGATGAGTTCCTCGGACACGGCCGCGGGGACGCGTCCGTACTTGAGGAACTCCATGGTGAACTCGGCTTTGCCCTGGGTCAGCGACCGCAGCTGCGAGGAATAGCCGAACATTTCGCTCAGGGGCACTTCGGCGTCGACCCGGGTGAAGGCGCCGTCCTCGACCGAGCTGACGATCATGCCGCGCCGCTGATTGATGGTGGCGAAGACGTTGCCGGAGTACTCGACCGGCCCCTCGACCGAGACCTTCATGATCGGCTCCAGGATCTGAGGCCTGGCCTTGCGGTAAGCCTCCCGGAAGGCTCCCGTGGCCGCCGCCTGGAAGGCGTTGTCCGAGGAGTCCACTTCGTGATACTGGCCGTCTTCAAGGACGATCCGGACCCCGATCACGGGGAAGCCGATGAGCTCGCCCTTGCGCATGGCCGCCCGGAAGCCCTTGTCGCATGACAGGATGAACTCTCGCGGGATGCGCCCGCCCTTGACCTCGTTCACGAACTCATAAGGCGATTCCGACTGGGGCTCGAAGTATCCGATGACCCGGCCGTACTGGCCGGCGCCGCCGGTCTGCTTCTTGTGGGTGTAGTCGAATTCGACCTTCTGGGTGATCGATTCGCGGAAGGCGACCTGCGGCTTGCCCACGGCCACCTCGGCGTTGTATTCGCGCTTCATCCGCTCGACGTAGACGTCCAGGTGGAGCTCGCCCATCCCCTGGATGATCGTCTCGTGCGATTCGGGGTCGACATGGGTCCGGAAGGTGGGGTCCTCCTTGGTGAACCGGTTGAGGGCCTTGCCTACCTTGTCCTGGGCCATTTTATCGAGCGGCCGGATGGCCAGCGAGATGACGGGCTCGGGGACGTAGATCGAGGTCATGGCGTAGTTGAGGCCGGGGGCGGCGAAGGTGTCGCCCGAGGCGCAATCGACGCCGAAAAGGGCGGCAATGTCGCCGGCCTCGGCCGCGGCGATGTCTTCCATGCTGTCGGCATGCATCCGGACGAGGCGGCCGACCTTGACCTTCTGGCGGGAGCGGGTGTTGACGATTTCGCTGCCCTTCTCGATCCGGCCCTGGTAGACCCGGATGTAGGTCAATTGGCCGTAGGGGCCGTCCTCGAGTTTGAAGGCCAGCAGAACGGCAGGCTTGGTCGGGTCCGTCTGCAGCTTGATTTCCTTCCCCTCGGCATCCAGGTCGAGGGCGAAGTTGTCGACTTCGGAGGGATTGGGCAGGTAGTGAACGACGCCGTCAAGCAGCGTCTGCACGCCCTTGTTCTTATAGGCCGAGCCCAGGAAAACCGGGGTCAGCTTGCGGGCGATCGTACCGCGCCGGACCGCCGCGTGGATGAGGTCCTCGGTCACGCGCTCTTCGAGGATGGCCTCGGTCAGCTCGTCCGAGAACATCGAAGCCGCGTCGAGCAGGGCCTCGCGGCGGCTCCGGGCCTCGTCGCGCAGTTCGGCGGGGATTTCCGTGCGGCGGATGTCCTCGCCGTCGGGGCCTTCGAAATAGACGGCTTCCATCGTCACCAGGTCGACGATGCCTTTAAGCTTGTCCTCCAGCCCGATCGGGATCTGCATCAGGACCGCGTTGTGGCGGAGCTTTTCCTCGAGCTGGTCGCGGACCTTGAAGGGGTTGGCCCCGATCCGGTCGCACTTGTTGACGAAGGCCACCCGGGGCACGTTGTAGCGCTTGAGCTGGCGATCGACGGTGATCGTCTGGGACTGGACGCCGCCGACCGAGCAGAGGACGAGGACGGCCCCGTCCAGGACCCGAAGCGACCGCTCCACTTCGATGGTGAAGTCGACGTGGCCGGGGGTGTCGATGATGTTGATCGGGTGACCCGCCCATTCGACGCTGGTGGCGGCCGAGGTGATGGTGATGCCGCGCTCCCGCTCGAGCTCCATGTGGTCCATGGTGGCACCCACGCCGTCCTTGCCCTTGACCTCGTGGATCCTGTGGATCTTCTTGCAATAAAAGAGGATCCGCTCGGACAGGGTGGTCTTGCCCGAGTCGATATGGGCGCTGATGCCGATGTTGCGCATGCTTTCGATTGCGGTCGTCATGGCGGACAATTCCTTCAAATCGTTCTATAGAAATGAGTTCGCTCGGGCTTGTGCGGTGTCTTGAGGAAGCGGATCGAGACGCTAGGCGACAAAATCCCCGGGGAACGAGTGCGCATTATAGCTAAAAGTATTAAGAAAGGCAATCTGAGGTACGGTAACGGCAACAGGCCTCTTTAGATATAATTAGTAGAATTTATACTGGCCCCCTTTCAGCACAGAATTACTCGTAAAACCGCTCCAGCAGACTTCCGGCGCAAGATGATGACCATTCACATTAGCGATTCGTGGAACGATGGATAGTGTTTATAATATTTTAAATAGTTATTCAGTAATTCCGGTTTCAATTCAAAATTGAGTTTAAATTGAGCCGAGTTGGGGAATTTAGAAATTTTCGAATCAATCGATTCTTTCTCTCGGATAGTGAGGGGAGGTACAGATATCTTCTTTGGTTTATTGCCTTTTTCAGCGAAAACCTGTTCATATATTCCTGACAAGCGAAGTTCGCTAGCTTTTTGAGCCTTGTCAATAATTCCTCCGACAGTAACCATTTGTGCACCATCGGCATAAACATAGTTTGCAATTTGATGGAAAACAACATTGTGATGATTCATTGCTGTCGACGCCGTCATTTGCGCAATCATCGTTTTGGATATAAAACCAGGCATTTCTTTGCGTATTAATATGTTTTTAGGAATTTTTGAATGGAGAATCGATCCGCATGTTTCTTGTAGCCGACTCTGTAATTGGGAAATGCGTTTAGTATCGGAAAGCCGAGAGTTCTCTTTAAAATTACTTAATCTCGGCTCAGCCTCAGCAGTCACGATCAAAATACTGCCAGGGTATAATTTTCCCGAAATGGCATCGATATCGTCTAAAATTGAGGATTCATTGTCATTAGGACCGAAATCTAACCCGTAGTCATAATCAAGCCATATAACATACTTACAATTAAAATTTATATCCGGAATGACTTCCGATATTTTGCCCATTTTTAACTTTATGAACTTGTATGGCCGATTAAAACGCATTCGTCTGGGAATGTCCGCGGATTCAACGCATATCATTTTATCGATGTATAAATAACGATGGAACAGTATAAAATCTGTGTAATATATTGAGCCAAATCCTAAATATGTATAATCGCGAATAGATAAATTTGCTTTATGGCCAAGAAAATGAAGACTTTCCATTAGCAATTTACGTTCAACCTGTTTTGATGGTCGAACTGAATAATTAAACTTCTCGAAACTTTCTTCGAGGTGTTCCATTATTAGGTCTCTTTATCTAGAAAATATTCGAATGTGAATTCGCCGATCTTGCGGTTAGAAACATGCTTATTTCCCATCGCCTTTTTAGCCCGATCAACTTCAGAACGGGGCTTTTTATATGAAATGGTAATTTCCGATGGAGGACTCTTTTTCATTTTGATTCCAAAAGCCACATCTTTATACGGGAGTTTATCGACGGTTACAGATTCGGAATCTTGCAGCAGTTCTTTCCCAAGCATTTCCTCTTCCTCTGTTTGCGAGGGATAGAATTTTGATAGAGTATTAATTATTGGTCTAGCTTGTATTTTCATTTCATTGAGTGCTGCTTGATAGACCGGTGTTTCAGTTACGAGTCGACTCTTGGTCGTATCCCAAGGAAGCCTATCAAGAAATGTACTTGAGAAATAAACCTGGCCTATGAAATGATTATACTTGCTATGGAATTGCGGAAATCGATCCGTTCCCCATCCGGTGAATCTTGTTTGATCATGATTTAATATCATTCTGCCGTTGCAGAAAACGTACCAACCATGAGGAGTTCTGGATTCTAATGGAGCCAACCCTGCAATGATAGAAATTTTAACTCGATCAACATGAAGAGTTTTTCTCGCTGGGGTAATTCGTTTTACTGCAAACGATGGAAATTCGGACTCTACAGTTTCACCATTGATAGTAATGTGTAAGCCATTCTTGATGAATAGCATATATGCTTCTGCTACCCTATCACTAATCTCTTTTATTATTGAGGGAATATTAAAAAGCTTACTAATTTGAGGGTTAAGCTTCTTGATCTCAATCATAGTTCCAAATTGATCGAGCGTGTCAATAGAAGGGTCAGGGTCAAACGCGAATGACCAGGATTTACTGTTTTTCCATTTGTCTACATTAATTGTTATTTGGAAAATATTATGATCAACCTTAGAAATTATTTTTATTAATTTCCCTAGTTTGAAAAAGGCTCGTTTCATTCCTACGCCATAAAGCCCAAGCCCTAATTTGCCTCTTTCTTTTTCAGAACGGCCAAAAAGGAAAACTCCATTGCGAGCCGATTCGCGAGAAATGCCGCCGCATGTGTCAAGGATGCTGAACTTCGAATCATCTATTTTGATCTGAATAGAATTATCTTTAGAAATTTTTCGTTGGTATCCTCCTGTAATAATTGGCATAACATCTATATTTTTTTTTCGAATAAGGCTGTGAATCGAATTGTCGATCAAGTCCAGAATAGACTCCGTTATTCCGATATCTCTAGTGAGCATATCAATAAAGAAAGTCTTTTGTGGCTCCGCAAGAATCTCATTTTCTTTGATCATGATTGTCCCTTTTTAATAAATTCTCTCGAAGCAAGGACTCTTCGTATCGCAACTTTAATTGATGCTGTATCGCGATCGCACGCCACAAAGGACATATCGTGAGTAATGGCAGCCAATATTGAAGTGCCGGTTCCCACAAAGGGATCTACTAATATTCCTCCCGAAAAGCCGGCGATCGATAATATCCTACTTGCGATATCGTAAGGTAATTCGTTTGCGCGACGATGTTTATACTTGATATGTCTTACGGGACTAATATCATCCCAAATGTCACTTAGATTGACGCCATCAGATACGAACTGCTTATAACCGCCGTAATCTTTTATTAAGCCAGCACAATGCCGGCATCTCTGCAGGGGGGTTTTAGGTCGTCGGAAATGACCTGGCAGACCTTTAGAATAATAAAGTAATGCATAATGTGCCGGATATAGATAATTGCCACGAACAAAACCATTCTTCATTGATATGGCAATCCAATGTCGGAACTGGAGGTGTTGGCCGAGTATATACGTAAATGAAGCCGCCCATTTGGGTATATGATAAAGAAAAAGGGCTCCTCCTGGTTTCAAAATATTAATACATTCAAGTAAAACTCGGTCCATAAAGGTTGCGTATTCAGTATTATCAAGGCGATCGCGTTTGTGCGATGCCCTGCCATATACTTTCCCTAGGTTAAACGGCGGATCCAAAAAAATTAGATCGGCTGATTCAGGTTTAAGCGAAGCAAGAAAATCTAATGCATCCGCGCGGACTATCTCGCCTGATGGAAGACGATGGATAGTGCCATTGTATGTTCCATTCCACCAAGGCTTAGCAGATCGGCAAAGTGTCTTTCTCATTAACAATCCAATAAACCGCGCCGAATTCCTTTTTGGATCTTTATAATCTCGTTATCCCGGTACGCCCCTATAATATTATATATGAAAAATCATATCACATAAGAAATCCAGGGAATAAAACATCACAATTTATTCTATCCCGGATATGGAATTCTCTATTATGCAAATAAAATGGGTTGGTAGAAACGAACATTTACGGCAAGCCTTAGTTGACTTTCCCTCCCCTAAACCCTACACTTTGTGTGATTTTTTCCCCACCGGTCGACTCTTTTCCAGGCCGCAGACGGGGCCAAGGATATCCGTGTCATGAGCGAGAAAACCGCCGCAACGCCCTACGAGGAATACGACGCCCAGGCCGTCGAGGCCCGCTGGCAAAAGGCCTGGCTGGACGCCGACGCCTTCGCCGTCCGGGAGGAGCCCGGCAAGCCCAAATTCTACTGCCTGGAGATGTACCCGTATCCCTCCGGCCGCATCCACATGGGCCATGTCCGCAACTACAGCATCGGCGACGTCATCGCCCGCTACCGGATGATGAACGGCTTCAACGTCCTCCATCCCATCGGCTGGGACGCCCTGGGCATGCCGGCCGAGAACGCGGCCATCAAGTTCAAGACCCACCCCCAGAAATGGACGATGGACAACATCGCCCACATGACCGCCCAGCTCAAGCGGATGGGCTTCGCCTACGACTGGTCGCGCGAGGTCAACTCCTGCAAGCCCGAAAACTACGGCTGGAACCAGTGGATGTTCCTGAAGATGTACGAGCGCGGCCTGGCCTACCGGGCCGAAAGCTGGGTCAACTGGTGCCCTTCCTGCTCCACCGTCCTGGCCAATGAACAGGCCGCCGGCGGCGTCTGCTGGCGCTGCGGCAGCCAAGTCGAGCAGAAGCGGATGACCCAGTGGGTGCTCCGCATCACGGCCTACGCCGAGGAACTCCTGAACGGCCACGCCGAGCTGTCCAAGTGGCCCGAGCACGTCCTGCTGATGCAGAAGAACTGGATCGGCCGCTCCGAAGGGGCCTATGTCGATTTTCCCGTGCCGACCCTGAACCGCTCCATTCGCGTTTTTACGACGCGGATCGACACGATCTACGGCGCCACCTCCCTGGTCCTGTCGCCGGAGCACCCGCTGTCGGCGGACCTGGTCAAGGGGCCGAAAGAGGCCGAGCTTCGGTCCTGGATATCGAAAACGATCGCGGCCTCGCGGCTCAAGAGGACGATCGGCGAGGCCGAGAAGGAAGGCGTCGACACGGGCGCCTTCGCCGTCAATCCCTTCAGCGGCGAGCGCATACCCATCTTCCTGGCCAACTACGTCCTGATGGAATACGGCACCGGCGCCATCATGGCCGTCCCGGCCCACGACGGCCGCGACCACGAGTTCGCCGAAAAGTACGGCCTGCCCATCCCCGAGGTCATAGTGCCCAAGGACGGGGCGCCGGCGGGCAAGCCCGGCGAACTGTTCGAGGACCTCGGGCGCCTTGTCGCCTCCGGCCCGTTCACCGGCCTGACTTCGGAAGAGGCCATGGACAAGATGGCCGCGTTAGCCAAGGACAAGGGCTTCGGCGAAAAAGCCGTCACGTACCGCCTGCGCGACTGGGGCATCTCCCGCCAGCGCTACTGGGGCACGCCCATTCCGATGATCCACTGCCCCAAGTGCGGCGTCGTCCCCGTCCCCTACGAAGACCTGCCCGTCCGCATCCCGTACGATGCCGAGTTCACCGGCGAAGCCGGTTCGCCGCTGGAAAAGATCCCATCCTTCGTCAACGTCACCTGCCCCAAGTGCGGCGGGCCCGCCCGGCGCGAGACGGACACCATGGACACCTTCGTCGACTCGTCCTGGTATTTCCTGCGCTACTGTTCGCCCAAGGAGACGAGTCTGCCTTTCCGCCGCGAGGCGGCCGAATACTGGATGCCGGTCGACCTCTATATCGGCGGCGTCGAGCACGCCATCCTGCATCTCATCTACGCCCGCTTTTTTACCAAGATGCTGCGCGATCTGGGCCTCATCGGCCTGGACGAGCCGTTCCCGCACTACCTGGCCCAGGGCATGGTCAACAAGGACGGCTCGGCTATGTCCAAGTCCAAGGGCAACGTCGTCGATCCCGACGCCATGATCCAGCGCTACGGCGCGGACGCCCTGCGGCTGTTCATCCTTTTCGCGGCCCCGCCGGAGAAGGAGTTCGAATGGAAGGACGACGGCCTGGAAGGCTGCCACCGTTTCCTCGGCCGTGTCTGGGGCGTCCTGCAGGACGTCCTGGCCCTGGAGAATGAATCCGCGGCCGGTACCGCCGACGCTGAAGCCTTGGCCCGGCTCCGCAAGAAGCTGCACCAGACGATCAAGAAGGTCGGGGAAGACGTCGGCAAGCGCTTCCGGCTGAATACGGCCGTGAGCTCCTTCCACGAGCTCGTCAACGTCATTCGGAAGGAATGGGACGTTCTGCGCGTCTCGGCCGAAGGCCGGGCGCTGCTCCGCCAGGCAGCCGAAACCCTGGCCCTGCTCATGGCTCCCTTCACGCCGCATTTGAGCGAAGAGATGTGGAGCCGGCTGGGGCATGAGGGTCTCGTTCTGCGCGCCTCCTGGCCGGCCTACGATCCGGCCTTGGCCCAGGACGAGAAGGCGACCATCGTCGTCGAGATCAACGGCAAGATCCGGGACAAGTACGAGACCGATCCCGCAACCGGCGAGGACGAAATGAAAGCCCAGGCCCTGGCCCTGCCGCGGATCCAGGAGCTTCTGGCCGGGAAGACCGTCCGCAAGGTCGTCGTCATCAAGGGCAAGATCATCAATATCGTTGTATAATCCCAGGCGCCCCGTTTTTTAAGAATAAAACGGTGCTGGAGCCGGCCATGAGCGAACGTTCAAAACCACGCCGCGGCGCGCCGCGTCCCGACGCTAAGGCGGCCGCCTGCGCCAGCGCCATCATCGTCGCTGTCGCGGCGACGATGATGATGACCACGGCCTGCGGCTACCGCCCCGTGGGTACGGGCTTCCTGCCGGCCGGCATCCGGACCATCCAGATCCCCCTGTTCGAGAACCGGACGACCCGCTTCGAGCTCGATCTCAAGCTGACCAAAGCCTTGATCGACGAGCTCGCCTCCCGCGGCAAGATCAAGGTCACGACCAACGCGGCGGAAGCCGACGCCGTCCTGGAAGGCCACATCCTGACTTTCGCCGTCAGCCCCATCGCCTTCTCCAACCAGAAGACGGCCGACCGCTACAACATTTTCGTGGTGGCCGATGTCTCTCTCAAGGAAAGCAAGAGCGGCCGGATCGTCTATGCCAATCCCACCTACAACTTCACGACCGAATACCAGGTCCCGCAGGGCCAGGACTTCGAGTCCGCCGAAACCGAGGCTTTGGACAATCTGGCCAAGCTCTTCGCCCGCAGCCTGATCGTGGCCATCCTGGAAGGATTCTAGGGTGGCCGAGGCCAAGGCCGGCTATCTCTTCCACGGCGAGGAGCTTTTCCCGGCCCGCCGCTTCCTGGACGGGCTCAAGCGCGAGCTGGCCACCGACGAGGGCGAGCCCGCCGTCGAAGAGCGGTTCGATTCGGCCTCGGTCTCCTGGCGCGATATCCTGGATCATGCCCGCAATGTCCCTTTTTTCTTCTCGCCCTGGCGGCTCTTCGTGGTGGAGATGAACAAGGCCGCCCAGGCCGATTTGGACGAGCCCGAGAAGGAAGTCCTGCGCGAGTTCTTCGCCGCCCCGACGCCCAAGACGAGCCTGGTCGTCCTCTTCGAGGGCAAGATTCCCCGGACCAAGGCCCTGTTCAAGCTGTTCGATACCCTGCCCCGGACCATCGTCCGGGTCGAGGAGATGAAGCCGTTCAAGGAACATGAGCTGGCCGGCTGGGTCCAGGAGAGCGTTTCCCGGCTGGGCAAAAAGATCGCTCCCGACGCGGTCTCCCGCCTGGTCGAGACCGTGGGCGGAGATTTGAGGCTGATCGACGCGGAGCTCGAAAAGCTGGCCGTTTTCGCGGGGGATAAAAAGGTCATCGAGCGGGCCGATGTCCTGGCCGTCTCGGACTGGGTCAAGGAATTCGACGAATGGGAGCTGACCAACGCCCTCGAGGCCGGTCAGACCGGGCGGGCCGTCCTGATCCTCGACAAACTCCTGGCCGGGGGCATCGCCGCGCAGGTCCTGATGGGCTATCTGGCCGGCTTCTTCCGCGATCTCCTGCTCGGCCGGATCGGCCTGACCGAGGGCCGCGACCGCCGGCTCATCTTCGCCGAGGTGCGGCCGCAGATCAAGGAAACGTGGCGGACGCTCTACAACGAAAAATTCAAAGCTTATTTCGCCGTCCTCGACCGGCTTTCGGCCGCCGAACTGACCCGCCTGCTTACGAACCTGGAAGAGATCGACGTGCTGATCAAGACCACGGAGACGGAGGCCAAGCCCTTGCTGGAAGCGTTTCTCTACGATTTCGGCCGGGCGATCGGCCGGCCGATCGTCACTTCGCCGGGGCGGGTTTGACGGCTTCGACCTGGCGGCCGAGGCGGGACTTGTAGCGGGCGCCGGTGTTGGCGTGGATGGTGCCCTTCTTGACCGAGCGGTCGATCACGGAGTAGGCCTGGGGGAGAGCTTTACGGGCCGACTCTTTATTCTGATCCTCGATAAGCGAGCGGACTTTCTTGACTTCGGTCCGGAGCGCGGACGTGTTGGTCTTGTTGATTTTGGTGCGGCGAACGCTGCGGCGCTGCTGGCGGATTGCGGAAACATGCTTGGCCATGAGTGACTCCTTGGGAGCCGCTTATGATAGAATAAGCCGGCCGTAAAGTCAACGCGTTCCTTTATTATCAATAACATGAAAATCGTCTTGCAGCGGGTCGGTCAAGCCCACGTCATGGTGGACGGAGTCGAGGTCGGCCGCATCGGCCGCGGGCTCTGTCTCCTGGTGGGAATCGAGAAGGGCGATACGGCGGCGGACGTCGAAAAGCTGGCCCGTAAGTCGGCCGAGCTCCGGGTCTTTCCCGACGGACAGGGCAAGATGAACCTGTCCGTGGCCGAGGCCGGCGGGAGCATTCTGGCCGTGTCCCAGTTCACCCTGGCCGGTTCGACCGACCGGGGCCGGCGGCCGAGCTTCGACGAAGCCGAGGAGCCGGCCCGGGCGGCCGAGCTCTTCCGGACCTTCGTCGAAAACCTGCGGGGCCGCGGCCTCGCCGTCTCGACCGGCGTCTTCCAGGCCATGATGATGGTTCATATCGAAAACGACGGGCCGGTCACCTTCATTCTGGATTCGCGTTGAGGCGGGCTCGGCCCGGAAAGACCCTGCCGCTCAGATGAACTTGAACTCGCACACCTTGTCCAGCCCGGCCACGGCGGCCGCCCGGACGTAGGGGCTCTTGTCCTTGGCCAGCCGGACGAGAAGGGCCCGCGCTTCCGCTCCGCCGATCTCGCCCAGGGCCACGGCCGCCGAGCGGCGGACGTCGGCGTTGGTATCCTCGACGACGGCCCGCACGGCCCTGGCGGTGGAACGGCTCCGCTTGGCCGCCAGGATGCGAAGGGCCGCGCTTTTGGAGAACCAGGGCGGCCGGGTCAGCCGCTCGCAAAGGTCGTCCAGCGGGCAGTCCTCGCGGGTGATGAGCTCGCGAACGGCGATGTCGCGGACTTCCTCCGTCGGGTCGCCGAGAAGCTCGACCAGAAGGGGCGTCGACCAGGCGGCGTCGGATTCGGCGGCCGCCTGGAGCAGACGGATCTTTTTCGACCGGCTTTGGATGATCTCGAGCTTGTGGGCGATCTCGCGGGCCAATTGGCGGGGATCGGCTTCCGGGTCCAGCGGACGCGGGAAAGCCAGCTCGGACAGCAAGGGATCCGGAACCTCCGATTCCTCGCTCGGCTGCCGGCGCAGGAACTTGACCACGGTCTAAACCGTCTCCAGGATATGGCCCATCTTTTCCTTTTTGGTCTTGAGGTACCGGCTGTTGGCCTCGTTGGGCGGGATCTCCAGCGGCACCCGATCGACGATCTCCAGGCCGTAGCCGGTCAGGCCGATGAACTTGCGGGGATTGTTGGTCAGGAGGCGAAGCTTGCGTACGCCCAGGGCCACCAGGACCTGGGCCCCGATGCCGTAGTCCCGCTGATCGGGCTTGAAGCCCAGCCGGGTATTGGCTTCGACCGTGTCGGCGCCCCTGTCCTGCAGGGCATAAGCTCGGATCTTGTTGGTTAGCCCGATGCCGCGCCCCTCATGGTTGAGGATGTACAGGACGACCCCTTGCCCGGCCTCCTCGATCATCTCCATCGACCGGTGAAGCTGATCGCCGCAGTCGCAGCGGCAGGAGCCGAAGGTGTCGCCGGTCAGGCATTGCGAGTGGGCCCGGACGAGCAAGGGGGATTCGGGATCGATTTCGCCCTTGATCAGGGCGACGTGGTGCTCGCCCTTGATCTCGTCCTCGAAGACGGCGATCCGGAAATGCCCGTAGGCGGTCGGCAGGTCCGCCTCGTCGATCTTCCGGACCAGGCACTCGTGCCGCATCCGGTACTTGATCAGATCGGCCACGGTCAGGATGGGCAGGCTGAACTCGGCGCTCAGGCGCTCGAGCTGGGGCATGCGGGCCATCGTGCCGTCCTCGTTCATGACCTCGCATATGACGCCCGCCGGCCGCAGGCCGGCCAGGCGGGCGACGTCGACCGAAGCCTCGGTCTGTCCGGCCCGGGCCAGGACGCCGCCTTCCTTGGCTTGCAGCGGGAGAATGTGGCCGGGCCGGGCCAGGTCTTCCGGCCGGGTGGCCGGATCGATGGCGGCCAGGATGGTGCGGGCCCGATCGGCCGCCGATATGCCCGTGCTGACGCCTTCCTTGGCATCGATCGTGACGGTGAAGGCCGTCTGGAAGCGGGCGGTGTTGTCCTGGACCATCAGCGGGAGATTCAGCTCCTCCAGCCGTTCCCGGGTGAGAGGCAGGCAGATCAAGCCGCGGCCGTAGCGGGCCATGAAGTTGACGGAGTCCGCGGTCGCCTTGTCCGCCGCCACCATGAGGTCGCCTTCGTTCTCCCGGTCTTCGTCGTCGACGATGATGATCATGCGGCCGTCGCGAACGGCCGCGACGGCTTCTTCGACCGAGGAGGTGCGGGGGGCATTCGGCATCGGAGGGGATCTCCCTTATAGCGATCCGGATCGTCCGGGGGCCTGATTATACACATACTTTCCGATCATGTCACATTCGACGTTGACCGGATCGCCGGCCCGCAGGGCCGACAGATTGGACCGGTCGAGCGTCTCCGGAATGAGCTCGACCTCGAAGGTCGAGGAGCCGAGAGCGGCCACCGTAAGGCTGACGCCGTCGATCCCGACCGAGCCTTGGGGGATGAAATATTTGCGCTGCGCGGCGGGCAGGGAAAAGGCCAGGCGACGGCCCGGCCGACGGGGCACGGCCCGGACGAGCTTGGTCGTGAAATCGACGTGGCCCGACATCAGGTGGCCGCCCAGCGGATCGGCCAGGGTGAGCGGGAGCTCGAGATTCAGCCGGGCGCCGGGGCGCCAATCGCCCAGGGTCGTTCGGGCCAACGTCTCCCGGGACAGGTTGAAATGGAAGACGCCGTTCCCGGTTCGAACGAGGGTCAGGCAGACGCCGTTCACGGCGACGCTGCCGCCGGGAGCCAGCTTGCCGGACGGGATCGCCGCCTCGACGGTCAGCTCGCGGCGCCCCTCGCGGAAGCCCGCGAAACGGCCTTCGTACTGGATGATTCCGGTAAACATTAAAATACTCCCTCCACCGCCCAATCCGGTCCTAAGCGAAACAGCCGGGCGTCCCGCAGCCTGAGCGAATCCGCGAGACCGGCCGCTCCCCGGCCCGCGAAGACCGAGACCGCCTCGCGGCCGCCGATGAGCCGCGGCGAAAAGAGGAAAAGGCCCCGGTCGGCCAGGCGGAGCTCGAGGATGGACGTGGCCAGCTCGCCGCCGCCCTCGACCAGGACCGCCGTGATGCCCCTCTCCGCCAGTCGTTTGAAGACGGCGCGGAGATTCAACCGGGCCCCGGCGCCCGCCCGGCCCATGACCATGGTTTCGGCGCCGGCCCGATCCAGGGCCGCGCGGCGCCGTTCGCCGGCGCCGGCCCGGCCGATGACGAGCACCGGCCCGGCCGCAAAATCCGCCAGCATCCCGGCCTTCGGCGGCAGCCGGAAAGCCCCGTCCAGGACGACCCGCAGCACCGGTTTCGCGGGCCGGCCCGGCAGTCGGACGCCGAGCCGCGGGTCGTCGTTAAGCGCCGTGCCCGCCCCGATCACGATCGCGTCCTGTTCGGACCGGACGAGGTGGGCGTAGGCGCGCGCTTCCCGGCCCGTGATCCAGCGGGCTTCGCCCGTCCGGGTGGCCATGCGGCCGTCCAGGCTCAAGGCGGCCTTGAGAGTGACGAACGGCATGTCCGTGGTGACCCGCTTGATATAGGCCGCGTTGAGCGCCCGGTTCCGCTCGGCCATGAGCCCGACCGAAGCGGCGATTCCCGCCCGGCGCAGGCGGGCCAGGCCCCGGCCGTCGACGGCCGGATTGGGGTCGCGGTCGGAGACGACGACCCGGGCGATGCCGGCGGCGATGACACCGTCGATGCAGGGCGGCGTCCGCCCCCAATGAACGCAAGGCTCGAGAGTGATGTAGAGCGTCGCGCCCGCTGCCGCCGCGCCGGCCCTTTCCAGGGCGATTGTTTCGGCGTGCGGCTTCCCGGCCGCCTCATGGAAGCCGTACCCGACGATCCGCCCGTCCTTGACCAGAACCGCGCCGACGCAGGGATTGGGGCTGGTCCGCCCGGCCGCCCGGGCCGCCAGGCCGTAGGCGAGGGCCATGTATTCCCGATCGCGCGAGGCGTTCATTCGAATAGGGCGTCCACGAACGCGGCGGGAGAGAAATCGATCAGGTCGTCCTCTCCTTCGCCCGTGCCGACGTACTTGATCGGCAGCGACAGCTCGTCGGCGATGGCCACGACGATACCGCCCTTGGCGGTGCCGTCGAGCTTGGTCAGGGCCAGGCCGGTGATGCCGGACACCTTGAGGAACTCGCGGGCCTGGACGAGGGCGTTCTGGCCGATCGTGGCGTCCAGGACGAGCAGGATCTCGTGCGGAGCGCCGGGAACCTCGCGGCCCAGGACGCGCTTGATCTTCTCCAGTTCCTGCATCAGGTTGGCGTTGGTATGCACGCGCCCGGCCGTGTCGACGAGCACGATGTCCTGGCCCGTGCGAAGGGCGTGGTGGACGGCGTCGAAGGCGACCGAGGCGGGGTCGCCGCCGTAGCGGCCCTTGACGACGTCCAGGCCCAGGCGCTCGCCCCAGACGGCCAGTTGCTCTTGGGCGGCGGCGCGGAACGTATCGGCTCCGGCCAGGCCGACGCTCCGGCCTTCGTCACGGAAGCGGCGGGCCAGCTTGGCGATGGTGGTCGTCTTGCCGCCGCCGTTGACGCCGACGATCATCCAGACGGCGAGCCGGCCGGCGGGCGCGGCCGGGCCGGGGGCCGCGGCGGCGCGGGACAGCCGCTCGACGAGATCGGCCTTGAGCGCCTCCCGGATTTCCGGAAAGCCGTCCGTTTTGCTCGTCCGTTCGCGGACGGAAGCGATGATCTTTTCCGTGGCCGCGACGCCGACGTCGGCCAGGATGAGCGCTTCGGCCAGATCGTCGAGGATCTCCTCGCGCGGCTTGCCGCTTTTGACCAGCGAGTCGAGGCGCTGCTTGAGGGCCGAGCGGGTCTTGGAGAGCTTATCCCGCAGGTTGCCGAACATGGCAGGATTATAGGGGCGCGGTTGACCGCCTGTCAACGCAGCGGCGCGGGGCAAGAGGGGCAAAACACGTTCTCGCCCCTCGCCGCAGTCTGAAAATCGAGAGGCCCGCTTCCCCTGCCGATCCAGCGCAGAGAGAGTGGCGGGGGCGGGGCCGTTATGTTAAATTGTGAATTAAATGGAAGACGTCCGCTGGGAAATCCCCGAAATAAGCGAAAAGGCCCGGTCGTTCGCCGCCGACCTCCGGATTCCCTTGCCCCTGGCCCAAGTCCTGGTCAACCGCAAGATCCCCGACGTCGCGGCCGCTCATAAATTCCTGCACGGCACGGCGGCCGACGCCTTCGATCCCTTCCTTTTCAAGGACATGGCCCCGGCCGTGGCGCGGATCGAGCGGGCCGTCGCGGAACGGGAGAAAATCCTTATTTTCGGCGACTATGACGCGGACGGTATCCTGTCTACGGTCATGCTGCACAAGGCCCTGACCGCCCTGGGCGGGATCGCGGACTACTTCATCCCCGAGCGGCTGAAGGACGGCTACGGCATCAAGGACGAACACCTCGAGGTCGTCCGGGCCCGCGGCGCCCGCCTCGTCATCAGTGTCGACTGCGGCATCCGGGCCGGGTCGTTCGCGGCCAAGGCGGCCGCCGAGGGGATCGATTTCATCGTCACCGACCATCACCGGCCGGACGCCGTGATCCCGCAAGCCCTGGCCGTCCTCGATCCCGTCGTGGACGCCTCCGGCTACCCGGAGCGGGGCCTGGCCGGAGTGGGGGTCGTTTACAAGCTGATCCAGGCGCTCTTCGACCGGGCCGGAAAATCCAGGTCCCTCCGGCACTACCTCAAGCTGGTGGCCATCGGGACGATCAGCGACATCGCGCCGCTGCTGGGCGAGAACCGCCTGTTCGTCAAGCAGGGGCTGAAGGAGATCGAAGAGGCTTCCCTCCTGGCCGCGAAGGAGCGGCAGGAGAACCGGAAGGAATCCTCCCCTCCGGGGCTGAACAGCCTGCTCGACGTCTGCGGCCTGGCCGGCCGCAAAGTCGGGGAGGGCGACGTCGGATTCCGGATCGGCCCGCGCATCAACGCGGCCGGCCGGATGGGCGAGACCGAGCTGGCGGTGCGGCTCTTTTTCTCCGACTCGATCGAAGAGACGCGCGAGATCGCCCGCCGCCTGGACGAGCTCAACGGCGAGCGGCAGAAGACCGAGGAGACCATCTTCCGGCAAGCCGAGGAAAAAGTCCGGTCCCGCCGGCTCGACGAGCGCTACCGCATTCTCATCCTGGGCAGCGAAGCCTGGCACCGCGGCATCGTCGGCATCGTCGCTTCGCGCCTTAAGGACGCTTTCAACCGGCCGGTCATTCTGTTCTCTTACGAGGACGGCAAGGCCTTCGGCTCGGGCCGCTCGATCTCCGAGTATTCGCTCATCGACTGCCTGGAAGCCTGCCGCGGGAGCCTGCTGGCCTTCGGCGGCCACACCTACGCGGTCGGGTGCACCCTGAAGCGGGACGACCTGCCGGCCTTCAAGCGGGCGGCCAACGCCGACGCCGAGGCGCGCATCACCGACGACCTTCTGCGCCGGCGGCAGCGGATCGACGCCGAGGTCGCCTTGCCGGACATCGATCGGACGTTCCTGGGCGTCCATGCCCTGCTGGCGCCCTTCGGCGTCGGCAATCCCCGCCCCGTTTTCGCGGCCAAGGCGGTCGAAATCGCGGCCGGCCCCCAGGTCCTCAAGAGCAAGCATCTGAAAATGTGGCTGCGAAGCGGCGACCGGACCTTCGAGGCCGTGGCTTGGGATCATGCCGACTGGGCCCCTCTTCTGCCCAAGGGCGGCCGGGTGGACATCGCCTTCACGCTCCTTTTCTCGACCTACAACGGCGAAAGCCGCCTCCAGCTCTCGCTCGAGGGGATCCGGCCGTGAGTTCCGGCCGCGGCGGAGACCGGGGCTGGCGCTTCGTCCTCGGTCTGCGCAAGATCCTGGCCGTTGGGCTGGCGGCCTTCGGCCTGGTCGTCGCCGTCTACTTCGCGACCCATTTGCGGCGGCCCGGCGGAACCGACCGGCAGTCGGAGCCTCTTCCACCGCAGAAAGTCGAGCGGCAGGAGGAGCCCCGATACCTCGAGTTCAACCGCGACTTGAGCCGGATGGAGATCAAGGCGCCCCGCAGCTATCTGGGCTCCGACGGTCTCTATCATCTCGAGGGCGAGCCCGGCCGGCCGGTGACCATCGTC
>JAQULS010000059.1 GCA_028749235.1 Acidobacteriota bacterium
CGGAACGCGCCCCACGGCGGAGACGCGATGGCCCCGGGTTTCCAGACAAACGGCCAGGACCCGGCGGATGTTGACCTCGTCGTCGACGATGAGGACGTTCAGCCGGTCTTCGGCGACTTCGGTCCCATTCAGGTTCATGGCCGGGTTCTCCCCTGCGGCGCGTGCGGCGTGCCGTGTTCACCGAGGATCATAAGACCGCCGCCTGGACGGGTCAAGCCGGCGGCCGGCGGGGGCGCCGGCGCGAGCTCTATTTCACCGGCGTCAGCCGGGCCGCCCAACCGCCGCCGGGGGCCAGATGGATGGTCAGGGGCTCGCTGCCCGACACGTTTCTTCTGACCTCCCGAAAATCGTTCCCGTCCCGGTCGGCGTTGACGCCGTCCTCGTAGATGTGGGCGGCGAATACGTCCTGGCCCAGGAACGACAGGTCTAGGGTCAGCGACCGTTCCGTCGCGTCGGTCATGGCGCCGATGTACCAGTCCGCGCCGCTGCGGCGGGCCACCACGACGTAGTCGGCGACCTTGGCGTCCAGGACCCTGGTTTCGTCCCAGACCGTCGGGACCTTGGACAGGAAGGCCAGGCAGGCCGGCTCGCGCCGGTAGTTCGTAGGCGAGTCGGCCAGCATCTGGAGCGGGCTCTCGTAGACGACGTACATGGCCAGCTGGTGACAGCGCGTGCCCTGGCTCATCGGGCGGCTGTAGATGATCTGGAAGGCCTTCATCCCGCCGTTGAGCATGGCTCCCGGCGTGAAGTCCATCGGCCCGGCGACCATCCGGGTGAAAGGCAGGGTGACGTCATGCTCGGGGGTGACGTCGCGGCTCCACTTGGAATTCTCCAGGCCCTTGACGCCCTCGCTGGTCAGCACGTTGGGAAAGGTCCGGTAGAGGCCGGTGGGCTTGTAGGCGCCGTGGAAATCGACCAGGAGGCGGCGCTTGGCCGCCTCGGCCGCGACCTTGGTGTAGAAGTCGACGACCGGCTGGTCGTCCCGCTGCATGAAGTCGATTTTGAGGCCCTGGATGCCCCAGCGGCTGAATTGATCCATGGCCGCGTCGAATTGGGTGTCGAGGGTCTTCCAGATGGCCCACAGGATGATCCCGACGCCGCGCGACTTGCCGTGGGCGACGATGGCCGGCATGTCGATGTCCGGCTTGACCGAGAGCAGGTCGCCGAGCATGTACCAGCCCTCGTCCAGGATGACGTATTCGATCCCGTTCTCGGCCGCAAAGTCGATGTAGTGCTTGTAAGTCTCGGTGTTGACGCCGGCCCGGAAATCGACGCCCGAGATGTTCCAATCGTTCCACCAGTCCCAGGCCACCTTGCCCGGCTTGACCCAGGCGAAGTCGCCGCCGGCGGATTTGGCCAGCCGGTAGACGAGCGTGCTCTCGATGAGATCGCCGTCGCGGGCCGCGATCACCAGGACCCGCCAGGGGAAGCTTCTCTTGCCCGCCGTCTTGGCCAGAAAGGGCTCGCGGGCCGTGACGACGATGTTGCGGTCGTTGCGGGCCTCCTCATTGGCCGGATAGGCCGGGAAGACGCCGATGAGCTTCATCGGGAACTCGGCCGAGCGGGCCAGGTAAAGCCCGGCGTAGCTTTCCAGGTCGGCCTCGGTGACGGCCACCTTGGGCCCGCCTTCGACCATGACCAGGGCCGGGGCCGAGGCGAACTTTTTATCGTCGATCGCGCTCAAAACGACCGGCTTGAAGATCCGTTCCTGGTGGGTCTGGAAGGAGTCCTCCTCCGGCCAGTAGACCGTATGGTCGGCCGTGAAGGTGAACTCGGCCTGCTCCGAAACGACGGTGATCGGCTTGGCCATGTCGGTGACGAACCGGTAGGCGACCCCGTCCTCGTAGGCCCGGACGATGAAGGCATAGCCGCCCTTGAAGTTCAGCCGCAGCTCATTGAACCGGTCGCTGATGGCGGCCGTTTTCTGGCGGACGAACGGCTTGATGATGTTGTCCACGGAGCGGCGCTTGGCGTCCTGAACGACGCCCGCCCGGCCCAGGACCGTCCCGCCGCCCAGGGTCATCGAGACGGCCGAGCGGGCCACGAGAGGCTTCTTCCGGTAAAGAACCTCGTAGGACAGGCCGGCGCCGGTCGAGATCCTGACCTCGATGGTCTTGTCGGGCGAAAGAAGCGAATAGACCTTGGCCGCGGAGACGGCGGAGCCGGCCAGGATGAGAACGGCGGCTAGAGCGGAGAGAAAGCGGACGGCGGTTTTCGTCATGACGTGCCTCCCGAGCGGATTCGCCAAGATTCTCCCCTAAACCGGGACCGGTTGCAATCCCCCGCGGCCGGCAAATTGCCTTTTTCGGCCGCTCATGCTATAAGCGAACGATGCTGCCGATGACGAAGACTTTACTCATCATCAACCCGGAAGCCGCGCATGGCCGGGCCTTCCGCTGCTTCGAACGCTTGGAGCCCCGTCTGCGGCAAATTTTCCCCAACCTGACCGTCCGTCTCTCGGAATACGCCGGTCACGCCGTGGAGCTCGGCCGCTGGGCGGCCGGCGAAGTTTTCGATCTTCTGGTCTGCCTGGGGGGCGACGGCACGCCGTACGAGGTCCTCAACGGCCTCTACGCCGAAGGACGGCCCGCGAAGCGCCCCGACCTGGCCCTCATCCCGGCCGGAACGGGGAACTCCTTCCTGCGCGACTTCGGCATCGAATCGCCCGAGGCCGCCATCGACGGCATCCTGGAGGGCCGCCGGCGGGAGGTGGACCTGGTCGAGTTCAGCCACGTCCAGAACGGCGAGACGGTCCGCCGTTACAGCCTGAACATCATCGGGGCCGGGCTCATCGCCGACATCCTCAAGCTGACCAATGAAAAACTCAAGCCGCTGGGATCTTTCGGCTACAGCCTGGCGGTCCTCCTGCGCCTGGCCAAGGGCATGGACAACCGGATCACGATCACGGCCGACGGCACGGCGCGGGAAATCCGCGACAGCGCCCTGGTCGTCTCGAACTCCAAGTTTACCGGCGGCAAGATGAAGATCGCCCCCGATGCCGATCCTTCCGACGGCAAGGCCGACCTGGTCGTCTTCCGGGAGGTCAACCGGCGCGATATCCTGGCCATCTTCAAGAAGGTTTTCTCCGGGACCCACAAGAGCCATCCCAAGGTCGAGATGCTGCAGGCGTCCGAGATCTCGGTCGAAAGCGATCCCCCGCTCCGGCTGATGGCGGACGGGGAGCTCTTGGGCCTGACCCCGCTGAAGCTCAAAGTGCTGCCGCGGGAAATCACGCTCCTGGCATGAAACGGGCCTTCCTGCGCATACGCTCGATCCTGATCTGGATCGTCGCCTTCCCGGTCTTCGTGGTCTGTATTTCGCTCGTCCTTCTCGTGGCTCTTGTCTACCGGGGCCGCCGTCTCGAGCCCCTGATCAAGAGCGTTTGCCGGATCATATTGTTCTCCTGCGGCGTCCAGCTCCGGGTCCGGGGCCGCGAGAACGTCGAGCCGGGGCATCAGTACATCCTGCTCATGAACCACGTCAATTTCTTCGATCCCTTCGTCTTCTATGCCGCCTTCCCGGGATGGGCCCGCGGGATGGAAGAGGAGAAGCACTTCCGCTGGCCGCTCTACGGACCCATGCTCCGTCGGATCGGCGCGATCCCGGTGGACCGCAAGAACAGCGCCAAGGCCCGGGACAGCCTGAAGAAGGCGGCCCGCCTGATCCGGACCAAGCCCGACTTCTCCGTCCTCGTCCTCCCCGAAGGCACGCGGACGAGAGACGGCAAGCTGGGCCCCTTCAAGCGGGGGGCTTTCATCCTGGCCGTCGAAGCGGGTCTGGACCTTTTGCCGATGGTCCAGATCGGAGCCGGCCGGATCAACCACAAGGGAAGCCGTTTGATCTGCCCCGGCCGGGTCGACGTCGTCATCGGCCCGCCGATCTCGCCGGCGGGCGCCACGCGCGAGAATCACGACGCCCTGTTCGCCAAGACGCGTGAGTGGTTCCTGTCCTACGTGGACTGACTTTTTCCGTCTGAAATTCAGCGCTTCGAGGCCAACAGGCGCACTTCGCGCAGGCACATCCCGTAGCGGCTGCCCTGCGGGTTGTCCGCGAATTTCGTCCCCAGCCAGCCGTTGGTGAAATTGGCCGAGTAGCACAGCCACAACGTCCGCCCGTCGGCGGAAATGAACTTGGACGGGATGTTGACGAAGTAGGCCTGCTCGCCGAAGTCCTTCATGTACGTCACCAGCCGCCAGGGCCCGGTGACCGCGTCGGACTCCAGAATGTATGTCGCGAATTTCCAGACCGTGAGGCTGCCGTCGGTGACGCACATCAGGTATTTCTTGAGCGGCGCGTCGTAGGTGATGGTGACGCAGCCCATGGCGTTATCCCATTCGGCCAGCGGCCGGATGCGCTCGAAGTCGCGCGTCCAGACCGGGAGGCCCGTCTCGTCGGGGCCGGCGAAATACTCATAGCGGCTTCCGTCGTTGATCGTCGCCGGCGTGGGAACGACCCGGCAAAGGTAGACCTGGTCGCCGGTGATCCAACTCAAGTTGGCGATGCGGTCCTCCATGTCGGCCTGGACGGCCCCGTGCCCGACCAGGTAGGCCTTGGCGTCGGGCGAGTGCTCCATGTTGCGGCCGAAGTCGACGAAGTGGGGGGCGCCGATCTTGACCGGCCCGCCCTTGCGCACGGGTTCCGGGAACAGCGCCCGGCCGGGCTCGCAGGAATGCGGCGGGTCGAGCCAGGTCAGGCCGCCGTCCTCCGAGACATAGAAGCCCGGCGTCGGCCCCAGGACCGGCCAGTTCAGCCCGTACCCGGCGTTGAGAAGGGCGTAGGTTCCGTAATACCAGATGCCGTTGTGGACGAGCGTGCCGCAGGGGTAGCGGCCCTCATAGGGCGCGGGCGAGCCCGGCTTGATGCCGAGCGGACGGATCTTGAGCCGCAGCGGATCGTCCCCCTCGATGATCGCCAGGCCGGCGGCGGCATCCGGGCCGGCCGAGGAGACGCGGATCTCATCGACCCGGCCGTCGGTGAACGGGGAATACATCTTGCCGTCCGAAGCCCAGGAGGGGTACCAGGTGTCGGCGTCGGTGTACTCGGCATGACGGCCCGTGAACTCCAGGCCGGTAAGCTCGGTCGAGAGCGGGAACGGGCAATCGACCGGGGGCATCGATTTCCAGACGAAGCCCTTGATCTCTTCGCGGGGACGGCAGGAGGAGAGGCCGAGGGCCAGGCCGAAAACGGCTCCGGCCGCGGCCCATACGGCGATCACCCGGCGGCCGTTCCATCCCCTGCCGCGCAGGCCGGCTTGTCCCTTGATTCGTCGCGGATTCGCGTTCATGGCCACCCCCATCTCATAGTCTCGCTGCCTTTTTTCTACCACAAGCCCCGAAACCCCGTCAAACGAGGCCGACGATCCCATATCACCCCCCAAATTAGCCCCCGGGGGGGATGGACGCGGCGGCCCGCGGAGAGATAGACTCGTTCAGGCGGGCGAAAAGCCCCCGTTGCATCCATGCGACAGGAGACAAGATCATGCCGAAAGCGAACGTCAAAACCGCGGCCGGACCGGCCAAGGACATCCAGATCGTCATCGCCGGAGCCGGCGGATTCATCGGCGGCAGCCTGGCGGCTTATTTCAAGGCCCAGGGCTTCACCCGCATCCGGGCCGTCGACAAGAAGCCGCTTTCCGACTGGTACCAGCGCGTCCCCGGCGTCGAATGCCTCTGCCTCGACTTGAGCCAGGAGGCCAACTGCAAGCGAGCCGTGGAGGGCGCGATCGAAGTATACCAGCTGGCCGCCGACATGGGCGGCATGGGCTTCATCGAGCGCTTCCGGATCGAGTGCCTTCGCTCCGTCCTGATCAACACCCACATGATCGAATCGGCCTACAAGGCCGGTTGCCGGCGCTATTTCTACTCCTCCTCGGCCTGCGTCTACAACACCGACCTGCAGAAGGATCCCAAGGTCCGGGCCCTCAAGGAGTCCGACGCTTATCCGGCCATGTCCGAGCGCGGCTACGGTTGGGAGAAGCTCATCTCCGAGATGTTCTGCCAGGAGTATTGGGCCGAGCGCGGCATGAAGACCTTCATCGCCCGCTTCCACAACGTCTACGGCCCCTGGGGGACCTGGACCGGCGGCCGCGAAAAAGCCCCGGCCGCGATCTGCCGCAAGGTCATCGAGGCGATCGACACCGGGTCGGGCCGCATCGAGATCTGGGGCGACGGCACCCGGACCCGCAGCTTCATGTACATCGACGACTGTGTCAAGGGCATCGACCGCATCACCCACACCGACGCGCTGATCGCGACGCCGATCAACCTGGGCACGAGCGAGCTGGTTTCGATCAACGAGCTGGTGACCATTGTCGAGGGCATCGCCGGCGTCAAGCTGCGTCGGTCCTACGATCTGGACGCGCCGAAGGGAGTGGGCGGCCGCAACTCCGACAACACCTTCATCCGGAAAGTCCTGGGCTGGGAGCCCGACACGCCTCTCCGGACGGGGCTCAAGAAGACGCATGCTTGGATCAAGTCCCAGTACGAACTCAAGAAGGCGGGAAAAAAGACGGTCGATTGAAAAGGCCCCGACCGCGGCGTATAATCGCCGCCTGCGAGGCCCCCAGTCATGAAAGCCGTAGCCGTCGTCGGAAGCTTCGACGACCTGCGCGCCCGCCAGGTCCGCTTCCTCGAGGAAGCCGCCAAGATAGGCGAAGTCCATGCCTGGGTCTGGCCCGACGCCGCCGTCCGGCGGATCACCGGAAAGCCGGCCAAATTTTCGGCCGGCGAGCGCGTCTACATGACCCAATCCCTTCGCTTCATCAAGAGCGCCCACATCGCCTCCGGCCTCCCGGAGGCCCACGCCGTCCCGGGACTGGATGTCTTCAAGCCCCAGATCTGGGCGGTGGCCGAGAGTGAGGCGGCCGTGGAGAAGAAGGCCTTCTGCGACGGGCTGGGCATTGAGCTGCGGATCATCCCCGAAAAGAACCTGATCACAATCCCGCCGGCCATGCCGCTCTCCCCCCGCCTGGCGCACCGCCGCAAAGTCATCGTCAGCGGCTGCTACGACTGGCTCCATTCCGGCCATATTCGATTCTTCGAAGAGGCTTCCGGGTACGGCGATCTTTTCGTCGACGTCGGCGGCGACGACAACATCCGGATGCTCAAGGGCAAGGGCCATCCCCTGCTCGGTCAGAACACCCGCCTTTACATGGTCCTGGCCGTGAAGTACGTCAAGCAGGCCTTCATCGGGTCCGGCTTCGGCTGGCTTGACGCCGCGCCCGAGATCAACCGCATCAAGCCCGACCTGTACGTCGTCAACGAGGACGGCGACCGGCCGGAGAAGCGCGAATTCTGCGAGGATCGCGGCATCCAATATCTCGTCCTCAAGCGCGTCCCCAAGAGCGGCCTGCCGCGCCGCGACAGCACATCCCTGCGCGGTTACTGATTCCGATCATGTCCGACTCCGCCCGCCCCGAGGAAGCCGCCGTTCTCCGCGGTCTCGGCTGGGATGACGGCCGGCAAGCCGAGGCCGAAGCGCTGACCGGCCGCGGCTTCGTCTTCGGCCGGGTGGCGGTCGAATACCGCGAGCATTACCTGATCTTGACGGCCGCCGGGGAGCGCGCGGCCGAAGTCTCCGGTCGTTTTCTTTTCGAGGCCGAGGCTCCGGCCGATTTCCCCAAGGTGGGCGACTGGGTGGCGGCGGCGGACTTCCCGGACGAAGGCAAGGCGATCATCCACGCCCTCCTCCCCCGCCGGACCATTCTGTCGCGGAACGCGGCCGGCCGCCGGACCGAGGAGCAGGTTCTGGCGGCCAACATCGATACGATCTTCCTCGTTCAAGGCCTCGACTTGGACTTCAACGTCCGGCGCCTGGAGCGCCAGATGGTCACGGCCCGGGCCAGCGGGGCCGAACCGGTGGTCGTCCTCAACAAAGCCGATCTCGTACCCGAGCCGGAAGCCTTCCTGGCCGAAGTCCGCCGGGCCCTGCCCGGAGTGGAAGCCTTGTCCGCATCGGCCCTGGCCGAGACCGGGCTCGAGGACCTGCGCCGTCGCTTGCGTCCCGGCCGGACCCACGTCCTGATCGGCTCCTCCGGCGTCGGCAAGTCGACCATGATCAACAAGCTCATTGGGCGGGATATCCTGGCTGTCGCCCCGGTGCGAGAGGATGATTCCAAGGGCCGCCACACGACGACCCGACGGGAGCTCATCGCCCTGCCGGGCGGCGCCCTCCTGATCGATACTCCCGGCGTGCGGGAGTTCCAGCTTTGGGAGTCGGACGAAGGCATGGACGAGGTCTTCGCCGACATCGCCGCCCTGGCCGCCGGCTGCCGGTTCGGCGACTGCACCCACACCCGCGAAACGGGCTGCGCGGTCCTGGCGGCCCGGGAAGCGGGAACCCTTTCCGAGGGCCGCTACCAGAGCTGGCTGAAGCTGCGCAAGGAGCTGGCTTTCCTGGAGCGGAAGCGGCGGGAAAAGCCGGGCGACGACAAGAAGGAATGGTTCAAGGAAATCCACGGCGCCGTGAAGACCTTCCGCAAGATCAACCCCAAGTCCCGTTTCCGGGATTAAGGCCGGGGGACCGGCTCAATCCGCGTGGAAGACCGCTTTCATCGGCCGGATCGCGGCGTGCAGGCTCTTGTCCTCCTCGACTCTCGCCTCGTCCAGCCCGATTACCGATCCGTAACGCGTCATGTCGAGCCCCCCGTCATGGGGCGGCCAGGCCGCCAAGATAGTTGCCGTACGTCAGAAGCAGGACCGCCCCGACCAGGACCAGCAGGGCCGCCCTGAGGACGGCCAAGGTCAGCCGGCGGCAGCGCCGCCATTCGCGGAAGACGACGCCGACCAGGTTGCTGAACAGGACCAGCATGATCATGTGGACGGCCCAGGAGGTGAACTTGTAGGTTCCCATCCGGACGTGGCCCAGGTTGTAAAAGAAGAACTGTCCGTACCAGAGCAGGCCGGTGACGGCGGCCAGAAGATAGTTCAGCGCTAGGCGCGGCCGCTCGGGCGACGGGGACGGAGCAGGGCGACGGAACTCGCCCCAGGTCCTGTTTCGGGCGTGAAGCCACAGGCAATAGGCCGCCGTGGTCAGGAAGGCCCCCGAGTTGGCGAAGATGTAGACGACGTTGCCGCGGAAGACACCGGCGCCGAAGCGGGTCGCGACGTCGGCGATGGGCTCGCCGGCCTCGAGGGCGAAGCCGTAGACGGCCGAGAGCACGCCCGCCAAGAGAGAGAGGAGCAGGCCCTTGGCCAGGGAGAATTCGCCCGTCCTCTGCTGGGCGGCAAGGTCCGTTTCCTTGAGCCGCCCGGCCAGGCCCGTCAGGAAGATGCCCAGGGCGCCGACGGAAATGCCTATTACGATCCAGGACGAGCCCGGCTGGCCGAGGGTGGCGCCGAGCGTGCCCTTGACGATAGGCGGGATGAGCGTGCCGAGGACGCTCGATAGTCCCACCGCGATCGCGTAGGTCAGGGAGTAGCCGATGTAGCGGATGGAGATGCCGAAAGCCGTCCCGCCGACGCCGTAGGCCGCGCCCAGCAGGAAGGCCTGAAGCATCGGGCCGCGGGGCGCCTCGCGGAGAACGGCGGCGAGGTCGGGAATCGTCAACAGCGCGCCGACGATCGGCAGGAGGAACCAGCAAAAGGCCGCCTGGGTGATCCAATAGGTCTGCCAGGACCAGGCCTTGACGCGCTTCTGGGGCGCGTAGCAGGTGGCGGCGGAAAAGGCCCCCACGGCGTGCATCAGGACGCCGAGCGGCAGGTTGGCGGGGATAGGGTTCATGGCCTCAATCGCTTTCCTCGAAGGATCCGAGGCGCAGCGGGTAGCGCCCGTAGGCGCGGACCAGGCTGACGATCCGGTCGTACGTCCACCCCGATACGCCGCTCGTCACCGAATGGTCGGACTGGAAAATGAAGCCGCCGCCGCGGGCCGCGTTGAGCTTGCGCAGAACCTCGCGGCGCACCGCCTCGGGATCGCCGGCCTCGAAGACCCGGATGTCGCCGTTGCCGCAGAAGGCCAGCTTGTGACCGTAGCGGCGGCGCAAATCGACCACGTCCAGCCCGGCCTTGGCTTCGAGCGGATTGCAGGCATCGATCCCGATCTCGATGAAATCGGGCAGAAGCGCGGCCACGTTGCCGCAGCCGTGGTAGATGACCGGAAGCCCGGCGGCGTGGGCCCGCTCGATCATCCGGGCCACCCAGGGCTTGAAGTGCCGGCGCCAATAGTCGGGCGACATGAAAGTGCTTCTCTTATAGGCCACGTCGCCCCAAATGACGAATCCGTCGAGAAGCCCGGCCGCGGCCCCGATTTGGGCCCGGGTCATTTCCAGGTAGTAAGCCCCGAGGCGGCCGATCACGGCGCCCATCCGGTCCGGCTCCTCGCCCATCCAGAGCAGGGCATTCCCCTGCCCGACCAGCCGGGTCAGGCACTCGCTGGGCTCGATGATGCTGCCGTAGACGGGGATATCGGGGCGGAGGGCGCGGACGGTCTCGATCCAGGGCGGCGAATTCCGCTGGAAGCCGTCACCGACGCCGGCGATCTGGTTATCCCCGGCGGCGAAGAAGCGGCGGGGGTCGGCGGGATCGTCGAACTCCGCCCGCTCGAGCTTTTCGAACGTGTCGACATCCCAAGCCCTCATCTCGGGCATGGGAATTTCGAAGCGCTTGTTGATGACGGCCCCGAAGCCGGTTTTGATGACCACATCGTCCGGAGTCTCCCGGATCGTCTGGAAGGGGCGGATCCAGGGGTCCATGTTCGGGGTGGTGACGGTCCAGTCCAGGTCGTAATGGCGGTAGACGTCGGCGTCGCCGGGCAGGCCCAACTCCACGCGCCAGCGCCGGAGGAATCCCCCCCAGAAAAAGTCGCTGATCGGGACCCGGTCGGGCTCCTCATGGCGGAGGGCTTTGGCCATGCGGTCGAGCTTGCGGAGCGCGGATTCGCTCCTGAGGCCGGGAGGGCCGTTTATTCCGGCCGCGGCGGGTTCGTTCATGAAGTTCCTCCCGAAGCGCGGCCAGCATATCGTCGGCTCCGGCCGGGTGTCAAGGACCGCGGCGGGGCATGGCGGGCATGATTCTTGCTTCATAGTTCGGTATCGGACGATGGCTACCCTCCGCGGTATTTTGCTATACTAGAGAAAGCAAAGGAAAAACGCGTGTCAAACATTCGCCGGGATCGCCCTTCCGATGTAAAAAAGCTTGTCGTTTTAGGGCTCCTCGCCGCGGCCTTGGGGACCGCCGGCCTTCTCCGGATCCCGGCCGCCCGCGGCCAGGAGATCGCCGTCCGGACCCAGAAGCCGCTCCTGCACGAGGTCACGGTCGGCCTCAAGCTCGTCCAGGTTTATGTCACCGATAAGAAGGGCAAGCCCGTGACGGACTTGGAGCGCGGCGATTTTACCGTCACCGACAACGGGCAGCCCGTTCCGATCACCGACTTCGAGCGCCACGTGTTGACGCCCCCCCCGGCCGTCGCGGTCGCTCCCGCGCCCGTGCCGGCTCCGGCGTCCGCGGCGGAAAAACCCGCGCTCGGACGCAAATTCTTCCTGTTCATCGACTTCGCCTTCAACAGCCCGCGCGGCGTCCTCAAGGCCAAGCAGGCGGCCTTGAGCTTCCTGGACAAGGACGCGGCCGAGGGTGACGAGGTCGGGTTGATCTCCTATTCCGTGATCAAGGGCTTGACGATCCATGAGTTTTTGACGACCGACCGGGCCAAGGTCCGTAAAGCCGTCGACGACCTGAGCGTCAAGGCGTCCGCCGGGCGGGCGGACGATGTGGAGCAGGAATACTGGCGGCTGGCCACCCAGGGATCGACGGCCGCCGATCTGTCGCGGGACGTCTCGGTCAGGCGGCAGGACGCCAGAAGCCAGGCCCGGGCCTTCATCCTCAACGTGACCGCCCTGGCCAAGGCCTTCCGCTATATCCCGGGCCACAAGAACCTGCTCCTTTTTTCGACCGGCATCGCCTCCTCGCTCATTTACGGCAAGGCGGAGGGGACGCCGCAGGGATCGTCCGGAGTCGCGGACCGGTCCAAGTTCGAGGCTCCCGACCGCGTCCTTGTCGAGGATTACGAAGCGCTTTTCCAAGAGCTCGGGGCTTCGAACAGCTCGATCTTCTCCTTCGACACGAGGGAGACGGCCAAGCCCGCCTCCCTCTTCGACTACGACGATCAGACCTTCGGCTCCGGCCACGGCAGCCGGGATATCTTCTCCGCCGGAGGCGTCGCCCAAAACCCCAGCACCGTCTACAAGAGCGAGGACGTCACCGGCCTGTACGCCCTGTCCAAGCTGTCCAACAGCACGGGCGGCCGCTATTTCGGGAACATCAACGAGTACCAGGGCAACCTGGCCGACCTGCAGTCCATGACCGGAAGCTACTATGTCCTGGGCTATAGCATCGGGCAGACCTGGGACGGGGCCTTCCACGAGATCAAGGTCGAAGTCGCCCGCCAGGGCCTGGACGTCCGGACTCAGAAGGGCTATTTCAACCCCAAGCCCTTCACCGAGTTTTCGACCGTCGAGAAGACGCTCCACCTGCTCGACCTGGCCTTGAGCGACGCGCCCATCTACCAAGCGCCGCTCATGGGGAATCTGCAAGCCTTGGCCGGGCCGGGTGAGCCCGGGACGGGAAAGGACCGGGTCGTGCTCCTGGCCCGCTTGCCGTCCAACACGGCCGACCGCCTGACCGGAGCCAAGGCCGAGATCGTGACGTTCGTCTTCGACGCGGAGGACCATCTGACCGATATGCGCCGGGCCGAGGAGGCGATGGCGGGCTTTCTCGACAAATCCATATTCTACGCGACGTCGGTGGCACTCGCGCCCGGCGAGTACTCCTGCCGCATCGTCGTCCGCGACCTGGAAACGGGCGCCGCGGCGATCGCTTCCTGCAAGGCCTATGTTCCCGCTCCCGTCCCGGCCGGCCTGCGGCTCCACACCCCGCTTCTCCTGGGCCCCGCGGCCGAGAGCGTCTACCGGGAAGGCCGGCTGGCCGCCGGGCCTAGAACGCCCGTCGCCTGGACGTCCCTCTACCCGTTCGATCCGGCCGAGTACGATCCCATCCCCGGCGCGCTGTCGAACGCCGTGCCGGCCCTGCGGGTCGTCCTGCCGATGACCAACTTCGGGCCCCAGCGGGACCGGGTGGCCTTCCGGGCCGCGCTGTTGAGCACCGAGACGGCCGAGCGGTTCGGCTTGACGATCACTCCCGTCGCCAGCGCGGCCGCGGGCGGGACCGTCATCCAGACGTTCGACATCGCCACGCTCGGCCTGAATCCGGGCCGCTATACCCTGTATTTCTACGCCGAAGACAAGCCCGCGGGAACGCTGGCGCACGTCACGGCCCCGCTGGTCATCCGATAGACGGACCCGCCGGTCCCCATGGAATCGGAAGGGAGTCCCTTCTTCCACGATGCCGCCGGCCGGTCAGACCGCGGAAACGAGCCGGCGCAGGAAGAGGAGCGCGGCGTTGCCGGCGAAATAGCCGAGCGTGAGGGCGGGGCCGACCAGCAGCACGCCGGGGACGGGAACGAAGGCGAGGCCCGCGGCGAAGGCGGCGATCGTCGCCCCGAGCTGGGCCCCGACGGCGATTCCGACCGGCCCGGTGCGGCGGGTCTTGACCATGACGCCGCGCTGGTAGGAGAGAACGGCCTCGAGCAAGGGGACCAGGACCAGCAGGCAGCCGGGCAGGACGGCAAAAGCGGCCAATTCCAGGGACAAGCCCGATACCGAATGATACCAGAGCCGGGCCACCGGCGTCAGGACGACCACGGCCAGCCCGGCCGTCGATATAAGGCCGACGCGGAGTGTGAACGTCGCCAGGCGGCCCTTGGTCCGGCCCTCGTCGTCGAGGCAGGCGATGACGACTTCCTGGAGAGCGATCCCGGCGGTGCGGAAGATGAACACAAGTCCCAGGACCACGGGCAGCACGGCCAGCGATTCGATCGGATGCCGGCCGCGGGCCAGGAAGAACGTCGTCAGCGGATTGATGAAGAACGACAGGAAAGACGTCAGGGCCAGGGGAACGTAAAACTTACGTATCGAGGACAGCGTGAGAGCCCGGCCGAAGGGACAGTCTTCGTCCCGCTGGCGCTTGAGGGCGCGGACGGAATGCCGGGCCATGAACCGGCTGGCCGCGCCTTCGGCGACGACTCCAACACCTACCGCTCCCGCACCGACGCTGGCGCCGGGCAGGCGGAGGACGAGGGCCAGGAAGAGCCCGGTCGCGGCCATGGTCACCAAGCGGATCACCGTTCCCCAGGTGACGGCGTGCGGCCGCCCGTCGCGGATGAGGATGCCCTGGTAGAAGCGCCGGTAGCCGATCGCCCCGGGCCACAGGACCAGAAAGATCATGGATCCGCCGGCCAGGGCGGAGATGTCCGACGGCAAGCCCAGGACGTGCCGGGCGATCAGCTTAAAGACCGGCGGCGTGATGAGCACGGCCATGGCCGCGGTGACCAAGCCGTTGAGAGCGAAGGAAAAGCGCCTCAGCTTGCGGTAGGCGGCGCCGTCCCGGCAGAGGGCGTTGGAAGCGGAAAGCATCATGACGATGGGCGCCTCGACGATCCAGGCCAGGGACGTGGCGACTCCGTAAGCCGCCAGGTTTTCCTTGGGCGCGGCCAGCCGGGCGATGACCGCCGCCAGGAAGGGTCCCTCGGCCGCCATCATCAGCCAGGTCGCTTCCAGGGGGAGCCAGAAGCGCGCGAGCCCCTGGCGCGGAGAAACGGCGGCCGATCGGGTAGAGAGACTCATGGGAAAGCGCCGTAGGATAGCATAGAAAGCGCCGGTCCGCACCCCTATCGGACGGTTATCTCATACAGCGTGACGCTCATCGGGAGCAGATTTAAGTTCTTCCCCATCTCGACGCCGTTCAGCTCGATTGCTTTCACCCCCGGCTCCCGTCCCGGCACGTTGCAGGCCATCTCATCCTTGCCCGTGACGATGAACTTCTTGACCGTCTTGGGCAGCTTGGCGCCTTTGAGGGTCAGAGGCAGCGTCTGCGCCGTCTTGGTCGGGTTGACCACGGCCACGGTCAAGACCCGCTTCCGGGCGTCCTTCCAGGCCGCCGCCACGTCGAGCGGCTCGGGCGCCCCGGTCACGCGGACCGGAATCGTGCCGTAATGGTTCCGGTAGAGCTCGAGCACGACGCCGGTCGTGTCGAGGGCGGAAGCTGTCTTGGACGTCTTGAGGGCGCCGATGACGTTCACGGTCTGGGCGTAGTTGGCCATGAAGAAAACGTCCGAGTTGCGGAAGTATTCGTGCAGGCCCGCCGCCACTCCCAGGGCGTCCTTTAGGAAATACTGCGTCCCCAGCTCGCCGTAGACATGGGGCCCGTACCAGTAATTCCATTCATCCAAGGCGACGGGAATCGTCTTGTCCTTGAGGGCCGGGATCGATTTGCGGTAAGCCCGATGGGCGTCCGCGATCCGCTTGATTTCGCGCGGCATCTGGCCGACGTGGCTGAGCAGGCCGGGCCGGGACTGGACGTAGAAGTGCTCGCTCAGGTAATCCAGGGAGGGAGCGCATTCCGCCAGCATGGTCCGGCTCCACGCGCCGGCCGCCCCGACGCCGACCAGACGGATCGAGGGATCCTTGACCCACATCGCGTTGGCGAAGCGGTTGTGCTTCAGGGTATAGTCGGCGAGCGGCATGTGGCCGAGCTGCCAATTGCCGTACATCTCGTTGCCGATCGACCAGAGCCTGGCCTTCCAGGGCGCGGGATGCCCATTCGCGGCCCGCCGGGCGCCCCCAACCGAGTCGGCCGGTCCGTTGACGTATTCGACCTCGTCGGCGGCCATGGTCTCGTTGCCCTGCCCGCTGTTCACGGTGATATAAGGATCCGTTCCGATGAGCTCACAGAAACGCAGGAATTCGTGGATCCCGACGTCGTTGGGCTCGATCCCCAGCCAAGCCGGGTTCTTGCGCGGCGGTCTCCGGTCGGGATCGCCCAAGCCGTCCTTCCAGTCATAGCCGCTGACGAAGTTGCCGCCGGGCCAGCGATAGACGGGCGCGTTGAGCTTCTTGAGGAGATCCAGGACATCGGGCCGGAAGCCCTCGACGTTGTCGGCGGGCATCAAGGAGGCCGCGGCCACCCGGAAGGATTCCCTGCCGCGGCTCACAATCTCGAGCCGGGCCTTGTCGCTCGAGCCCTCGGCGGTGAAGGCCAGCGGGAACGTTTTGTAGTCGGCCCGCACGTCCCGGAAAGCGAGCGTCCGGCGGTCGTCCGCCCCCGGCCCCCAAACCAGGCTGACTTCGACCGGGACGGCTTCGGGATCGCCGGCCAGGACGATGCGGCCGACATAGGACTTCCCCGCCACGACCGCCAAGTCGTCCTGGACGATCCCGCCGGGCGTTCCATCGCCCATCATCCGGATTTCGGGGGCGGGGACGCCGGCGTAAATCAGGACCGGATTCATCCGGACGTTGCGCGCCTCGCCCACCGTTTTCCAGGGCGACTCCTTGCCTCCGACCGGATGATAGAACTTGCGGTCCTCCAGCATTTCGGACCAGATGCCGCCGTAGATGCAGCGGCCGAGGTGCTCGATGAACTGGCCGTAGATATAGCGGGAGATCGGGGGGCGCGAAGCGCCCGTCTCGATCGTCGCCTTGGGCCTAAGGGTCTTGGCCGAGAGGAGGATCAACTGAAGGTCGTCGAACCAAGCCGTCCCGGTCGCCCGACCATCGCCGCCGAACAGGCAGTTGACCGCGACGGCGTCGTTGGCCCCGGTATCGAAAGCGACCTCGACCCGGGTCCAGTCCCGCGTTCCGCTCACCGCCGGAGTCCCGACGTCCAACCCGTCCAGGTTCAGGAGAGCGCCCTGGCCGCCGCCGGGGACAAGGTCCTTGGTCTTGATCCAGCCGCTCAGCCGGTACTTGGCGTAAGGCCGGACCGGAACAACCGCCTGCCAGAAGGCATCGGCGCCGATAGTCGAAGAGATGCGGACGCTGCGCAGGCCGGAGCGGGCGTAGGCGTCGTCCGAGGCGAATTCGGCCCGGGCTTCCCAATTGACGCTCCGCCAGGCCTGCGGCGCCGCGTTGTCCAAAAGCTCAAACGAGCCGTTGACCAGGAGGTTCGGCGCCGCAGCCGTCTTTTTAGCTTGCCCGAATGCCCCACCGGCAAGAATAGCCGCTGCGAGAACCAGCCCTATTCCGATCATTACCGCGCATTTGCTCTTCTTCATGTTCTTCTCCACGACTACGGCTTTATCTGCATGCCCCGCCATTCTTTATGGGACGGAATTCCGACCAGGGGCGAAGGGCATGAGGAGGACGGGTACGTTGACGAGCGAGCGGGCATGGTTCCGAGCCGGAGGCGAGGAGAGCGAGCGAGGAACGTAGCGAGTTTCCTCGCTGGGGAAACGAGCGTGCCCGTCCCCTCATGCCCTGAGCCCCTTCTTATTTTACCTTCCACTCCTGGATGCCCCCCGAAAACTCCTTCGGGAACCGGATTTCGAGCCGCAGCCCGGACGTCGCGACCGGGGCAAAGCGGACGGTGTTGTAGGCGTCCTTGGCCGTGCCGAAGGGATCCTTGGTCCGGACGGAAACCCAGGTCGTCCCGGCTTTGTAGAAAGCCCGCCACTCCGCCGGCACCCGGCATTCGCCGCCGCCCGTGTCGTCGAACCAGTAAACCGACGTCTCGGAAAGGCGGACGGGCTTGTCGAAGTCGTACTCGACCCATTCCGCGGTGCCTTTTTTCGGCCACCAGTGCATATAACCGACCGAGTCGTCGGACCGTTCCGGGTCGTACTGATCGTTGATCCCCTTGAGCCTCTGGGCGCCCTCGGACGCGGCGACCTTGGCCTGGGCCGCCAGGCCCGGCTCCATCGCCGGACGGGCCTTGCCGGCCTCGCGGGCGATCCAGACCTCCATCTCGCCCCGGCCCCGATGAGCCCAGGCGTAGTAAGGAATCAAGGTCAGGGGCTGGGGATGTCCCGTCAGCTTGTTCTTCTTGATCTCCATGGCCGCGGCCGGTCCGGTGACGATGGTCAGGCCGTTCAGCAGGTCCGGCTTCGGGACCGCGGTCAGGGAGGCCGCATCGTCCAGAACCAGGCCGGCCACCCGCCCGCCGTTGTCGACGCCCTCGGCGCAAAAAACGAGCGGTCCGCGCTCGACGGCGACACGTCCGATGTCCGACTTGACGGCCTCGTTGGCCAGGACGCGGCGCACCGGCATCGGCAGGCTCAGCTCGACCGTATCGCCGGATTTCCATTCGCGCGAGACCGCCGCGTAGCCTTTCTCGATCGTGATCGGGACCGCTTCGCCGTTGACCTTGAGTATCACCGGCTCGGCCGTGGCGTCGGCGTAGCGGTAAAGATCGCTGGGCATGGGCCGTCCCTGGGCCCAGCCGGGGATGCGCAGGAGGATCGTCAGCTTCTCCGGCCGGGACGGTTCGATCTTTAAAACGACCCGGCCCGACCAGGGATAATCGGTGGTTTGCCCGATCGTCAGCGGACCGCCGGGCGCTCCGACCTTCGCCGTCCCCGCGGCGTAGAGGTTGACGTAGACCTTGTCCCCGGCCAGGCCGTAGACGAATCCGCCCATCTCGGCGATGAAGCGGGCCACGTTGGGCGGACAGCAGGCGCAGCCGAACCAGGGGGTCCGCTCGTGCTGGCCGAAGGAGGCCAGCGGATTGGGGTAGAAGTACAGGTCCCCGCTCATCCCCGACCCGGACAGGAAGGCGTTCATGGCGGCCCGCTCGAAGAGATCCATATATTTGCCGTCGGCCTTGGCCCGGAACATGCGGTAGTTCCAGAGGGCATAGGCGATGGTGGCGCACGTTTCCGCGTAGCCGCTCGGATTGGGCAGATCGAAGGCCGGGCCGAAGCCTTCCCAGCCGACGGCCGCCCCGATGCCGCCGGTCAGATACAGCTTCTTGCCGACGACGTCCTCCCAGATCGCGTCCAGCGCGGTCATCAGGCTCGCGTCGCCGGTCAGGGCCGAGACATCGGCCATGCCGGAGTAGAGATAAGCCGCCCGGACGGCGTGGCCGACGGCTTCGGTCTGCTCCCGCACGGGCTTGTGGTCCTGGGCATACTCGCCGTAAAGCTCGTGCCCGGCGGCGTTGCCGCGCTGGTCGATGAAATAGCGGGCCAGATCGAGGTACTTGGCTTTGCCGGTCGCCCGGTAGAGCTTGACCAAACCCAGCTCGATTTCCTCATGCCCGGGGACGCGATGGACCTGCTTTTCGCCCGGGCCGAAGGTCTTGACGATGAAGTCGGCGCTCTTGAGGGCCACATCGAGGAGGGTTCGTTTGCCGGTTGCTTGGCTGTGGGCCACGGCCGCCTCATAGAGATGCCCGAGGCAATACAGCTCATGGCTGTCCTTGAGGTTGACCCAGCGCTCGGGACCGGACATGCTGTGGGGCTTCTTGGGATCGATGGTCCGGGCGGTATAAAGATACCCGTCCGGCTCCTGGGCGGCGGCGATCTTGGCTATCCACTCGTCCAGCTTCTTGTCCAGCCCGGGATCGGGCTTGAGCATCAGGACATAAGCGGCCGCCTCGATGGTCTTGTAGACATCGGAATCATCGAAGGCATAGTGGGAGGCGAACTTGCCGCCCGTTTTTCCCCGCAAGGCCGCGCCGGCGAGCTCGAAGTTCGTGATGCGGCCGGTCGACTCGTTCTCCTTGATCTGGTGGGAGATGGTCACGGCGATATCCGTCGCCTGGCGGGCTCCCCAGAAGCCGCCGGCGCGCTTGACGGCCGTGAGCGGGACGTCCGCGACGGGGTAGTCGGAAACGGGCTTGGAAACGCAGGCGGCGGCCAGCCAAACGGCCGCGCTCAGGATCAGG
>JAQULS010000195.1 GCA_028749235.1 Acidobacteriota bacterium
GCCGGAGGCTATGCCATGTTCGGCGGAGGCGACTTCGACACCGGGACCCGCGGCCTCTACGATGAGCTCGAGACCAAAATCGAGGGCCTCGGCCATGCCATTTCAAGCGAATACTACCATGCCCTGAATGGCGGCATGCAGCTTGCGGCCGGGCTCTTCTGGCGCATTCGTCCCCGGCTGGCCGTGGGGGTTATCGGCGAATATTCCCTGGCCCAAAGATTCAACAAGTTCGAGTTCGAAGAAGGAATCCATGTCATGGGCTGCTATGCCACGCCCGTATTGCGTACGTTCGCCATCCGGCCCGGCCTTCGCTATGGGATCCTGACCGGCGGCCCGGTCGAGCTTTCCGTGACGGCCGGGCCCGCCGTTTTCTTCTCTTCCTTCAAATACGATATTCGCGTCAACTACGATTATGTCACCGATATCGGGGCGACGCGCGAATATTCGTATAACATCGAAACCAGCCGGACCTTTGTGGGGGCGTTTGCCGCCCTGGACCTGGACTTCCGGGTGAACTCGCGGTCCACTGTTTTTCTGCAAGCCACCTATCGCTTCGCCAAGCCCGCCGGGTGGCAAGGATCGGATAAAACGGTCGACTGGATTTATGGCGCTTTTGCTGACGAAGACGAAGTCCAAGAAGGCAGTCTCTATGCGACGACCAGGGGCTCGTTTCCGGTCCTGATGATGGCTTCGGAAAATCCGGGCTCGGGGGCCGGCGAAGCGATCCTCGATTACTCCGGCTTGAGCCTCCACCTGGGCGTTCGGATCCGATTTTAAGGAAGAGAACGATGAGAAAGAAGTCATCAATCCTCCTTGTCGTTGCGTTGATCGCCTCTTTTCCCGCCCTCGGTTTCTCCCAAAAGACGCCCTTGTCGGCCAAGCACAAGGCCTGGCTCGAGGACGAGGTGGCCTACATCATCACGCCCGTCGAGCGCGATGTCTTCAAGAAGCTGGAGACGGACGCCGACCGGGACTCGTTGATCGTGGAGTTCTGGCGCCAGCGCGATCCGACGCCGGGCACGCCGCGCAACGAGTTCAAGGACGAGCACTACCGCCGGCTTGCGTTCGCCGACAAGACCTTTTCGAAAGGCGTGCCGTTCCAGGGACGAAAGACCGAGCGCGGCCGGATCTATATCGCCCTCGGTCCGCCGGTCGACGTCCAGCGGTACATGGATATCGACATCAACCCGAGCGAGATTTGGACGTTCCGGGGCAATCCCGCCTTGGGCCAAATCCCGCTTTTCCGGATCCTTTTCTATCAAAGGGGCGGAGGCGATTACGTCATTTACAATCCCATCGCCAACTCGCCCAAGGATCTGGTGCTGAATCCGCGGATGAAAAAAAAAGAGGCTGGGGCTCCTGAAGACTGGGATGAATGGGACGCGGGGGCCGTTGAGGTCCTGACGGACCGCATGCTCCAGGACGTCATCGCGGTCGCCTGGGCGAACGCGCCGGGGCTGACGGGTATCGGAGGCCGGCTGCAATCTTCCATTTTGCTGGCCGAGGTTCAGAGCTATCCGCAGAAAAAGGTCAACGACAACTACACGCGGGCCATCCTGGAGCACAGGCCTGTCGTCGAAGTCAGTTATTCGGTCAAGTTCATCGGCAATCGGACGGCCGCGGCCGTATTGGAAGGGCCGGGCGGCGTGTCGTTTCTCCACCTCGCCCTGGTCCCGGAGACGATCTCGTTTGAACGGTACGAAGATCGCTATCTGGCCGACCTGCGAACGACTTGGAGATTGGCCGACGACGCGGGAAAGACCGTCTTCCAGCAGGAGAAGTCCGTCTCGTTCAATTTGCGGCCGGAGGAACTCAAGCGCCTGCAGGCCAACTCTTTCCAGCTCTACGACGCCGTGCCCGTGATCCCCGGCCGGTGGACGCTGTCGCTTCTCCTGGAGAACCTGGTGACCAAGGAATTCACCACGGTCGAAAAGAAGGTCGAAGTATCGGGGCCGGGAGGACCGGCCATAAGCCCGCTTATTCTGGCCCGCCAGGTTGTCCGGAATGTGCCGGCCGACGGAGCCGAGCGGGCCTTCCAGGTCGGCCGGGTCCAGGTCTATCCGTCGGTCAACAACGTCTTTCCGGAAAAATCGCGGTTCTTCGCTTTCCTGCAGCTGCGGGGCCTGACCGAGGACCTCAAGGCCGAGGGCCGCATGCGTTTCGCCTTGACGGGCGATAACCGGACGCTCTGGAGCACGGAAAGGGCGCTTAAAGATTACCCGGATCCGGGAACCGTGCTGGAGGAGATCGCGGCCGACAAGCTGGCGGCCGCTATCTACACCTTGCGGGCGAGTCTCGCCGACGGCGGAGGGCGCGAGATATTGGCCGCCCAGACCGAAGTGCGGCTGACGACGGATACCGTGCCGGGATTGTGGGTTTCGGCCCAGCCGCTTCCGCCGGCTGGCGATCCCGCGATCGATTATGTCCTGGGGATGCAGTCTTTGAACGTCGGCCGCGTCGAGGCCGCCGTTTCATCGCTGGCCAAAGCTTTCGCGGCCGGGCCGAACGTCGCTTCCTACGCGGTCGGATACGCCAAGGCGCTTTTGACGGCCGGGAGCCCGGCCAAGGCGCGCGATGTCCTTCTGCCCCTGGCGGAGGCGAAGGACGGGGACTTCGATCTCTTCGAAACGCTGGGGCGCGCCGCCCGCGGGGCGGGCCAAACGCGGGAGGCCGTGACGTGGCTCAAACGGGCCCTGTCGCTTCGCGGCAACGTCGTCGAGGTGCTGAACCTTCTCGGCGAGTGTCACGCCGATCTGGGAGAGAAGGAAGAGGCCGGGTTCGCCTGGAAGAAATCCCTTCAAATCATGCCCGGGCAGGAGCGGATCAAGAAACTGATCGAGAACCTCAAACAGTAGCTGGGGTCAGGTCTTAAGATTTAAGATTTCTGACAATATTCGTAGTCTTTTCGTCAACAAACGGGGGCGAATCTTGAATCTTAAGACCTGACCCCCGTCAGTCGGTTGACCCACGGGCTCCGGGCCTGTAATATATAGGATACGGAGCATTAATGGATAAGAAAGAACTCCTCGATATCACTCATTTTTCGGATTATCTCAAGCCCGCCCAAGTCATCCACGACCTCAAGGCCAAGGACAAGGTCCAGGCCATCGAGGAGCTTCTCGACGTCCTGGCCAAACAGAAGCTCATCGTCAACAAGAAAGTCCTGCTGACCCGGCTCATCGATCGAGAGAACCTGGTCTCGACCGCTTTGGGCGACGGGATCGCCGTCCCTCACGCCCGCGTCGACACGGGCGGCGAGATGGCCATTGCCGCCGGCCGCTCGGCCTCAGGCATCGACTTTGAGGCCCTGGACAAGAAGAAGGTTCACCTGATCATCCTGATCATCTGGAACCCCGGCCTGCCCGGCCTGTTCAACCACCTGTTCGCCGGCCTGGCCAGTTTCTTGCGCAAGCCCGAGTTCCGCGAGCGCATTTTCAAGGCGGCCGACAAGAACGATCTCTGCCAGGCGCTGGCCGAGATCGAGCTCCATCTGCCCCAGGAAGACAAGATCGTCAGCCGGGCCGGACTGCTGAAGAAGCTGCAGGAAATCGAAATGAAGAAGCGCAAGGCGCCCAAGGCCCAGGCCAAGACCCTGGCCAGCCACGCCGCCCTGATCCGCGAGGAGCTGGACGAGGCGCTGCTGACCCGCTTCGACAAGCTCATCGAACGCTACGGATTCGCCGTGACCGAGGTCGACGATGGCGTCTGCCAGGGCTGTTACATCAGCGTCTCGACCGAGATGAGCTCGGCCATCGAGGGCAGCAACGACATCTATGTCTGCGAGAACTGCGGCAAGTACCTTGTGGCGGCCAAGAAAAAGAAAAAGTAAAGCGGCCTTTTCCCTCCTCTCCCGGTATTGACAGAGGCCGGAGCGGGGGCTATATTCATTCCATCGACAGGGGAATCAAGGCCTTATCATCAGCGCGCGGAGCCATCCGCGGATTCCCCTTGATCGAATCCAAGGAGGAGCCGATGAAGACAAAAGCCGCGATCTTGATCTTGGGCTTGGCGCTGCTGCTGGTCGGATGCACCAGCTACTATACGCTCATCAACGAAACGCCTCCGAGCGCGAACCTGGGATCTTTTTCCACCCTGAGCATCGGCTGGCTTGATTTCGGCGAGGGCAGAGCCAAGGACTATGGCTTCGAGGGAAATGAAGCGGGCAAATGGGTTGAGCTCATCAACGAGATCAATCTGAAGGCGTTCCCGAAGTACGTCAAGGAATTCCTGCCCGGTAAAACCTTGCTCCATGTCCAGTCGAAGGCCGAGCCGCCGAAGAAAGAAGGGCTGATCATCGAGTTTTCCGAAGTGAACTATAAGCAACAGACGAGCACCGGAGCCCAGATCATGTTCGGGGCCTGGGCGGGTTCCGATATGCTCGACTTGACCGTCCACTTCATCGACGCGAAGTCCGGCCAAGAGCTGGCGGTGTCCAAAATCAGCCTGTCTGCCAAGGCGGGAACGGGCTATTCCCAGTACAGCTTCGAGGGCCGTTTCAACAACGCGGTGTACAACCTGGCCAAATTCGTGGCCGAAAAGACCAGCTGATCGGGGGAAGCCCGCCCCGCTCGCGGCCGAAGCGCCCGTTCGGGTTCAGCGCACGGTCTGCTTGGCCAGAGTCGCGGGCTTCATCAACTTGAAGACCGGGTAGGAGGCCAGCTCGCGGCTCCACTGGGGCACGATCTCGCGATCGAAGTAATTCCAGACGAGCAGGCCGTCGTCGGACTCCGGTTCCAGCAGGTACGCGGCCACCGTGGCCAGCGGCTGGGCCATGCTGACATAGCAGGTTCCGGCCGGGAACGTGCGCGTCTCGACGGCATACTCGCCCTTGACCGTGTTCGTTCGGTGCCCCTGGTAGATCCGCTCCGCTCCCTTAATCTCCTTGAGCTTGAACGTCACGACTTCGAGTTCGGCCGGTTGCGTCAGCCGCTCGACCAACAGCCCGTGCAGGAGGAGCTTATCCACGACCTCCTTGGACGGCAGGGGCAGGAGATAGGCGGCCGGCAGCGGTACGCTCCGCTTGGGGAAGAAATCGGCCCAATAGGGGATGGTTTGGGTGACTTTCTTGTCGGTGCGGCGCATCATCTGTCGGGGCATGCCGGGGGGCGGCCCGCCGGCTCCGGCCGGCTT
>JAQULS010000196.1 GCA_028749235.1 Acidobacteriota bacterium
GATATCGGCCGCTCGAACGAAGGTCATCTGCGGCTGGGGGGAGCGGAGGGCGGGCAGGCGGCCGCGATCCATGCCCGGGGCGAGGACGGCGGCCGCGGCGCGCGTTGTCTTGAGATAAGGAAGAAACTTGTCCGTGGCAACGAAAATGAGATCTCCGGCGCCGGCGTTTTCCGGCGCCGCGACCGCGGCGATTTCCGTCTCCCCGTCGCCCTCGTAAGGGCAGCCCAGCCGCCCGGCCAGCTCCTTAAGCGTCATGAATCAGAGGCCGAGCTTGGAGTTTCCTATGGGCTCGGGATCAGCCAGGGGATTGATCGGCTTGGATGCCTTCCCGGTCGGCGCTTCGGCCTTGTCTTCGGGAGGCCTCACGTCGCTCATCCGTTCGACCTTGCCGCTGAAGATGCCGCCCTTGGAAATGATCAGTGAATCGGTCTTGATATTCCCGTAGACGAAGCCGGTTTCCTTGATCTCAACGTTCCCGGACGCTTCCAGGCTGCCCTCGAAGCGGCCGATGATCTCGGCATTCTTGGTCTTGACGTCGGCTTTGACGAAGCCGTTCTTCTGGACGATGATTTGGCCTTGAATGTCGAGCTTGCCGCGCACTTCGCAGTCGATCTCGATCGAGCGGCTGATGACGAAATCGCCGTTGATAACCGCCGATTCGCCCTGGATCGTCAGCAACGTCCGCTCCGAATCGCTTTTTTGAACCGTCTTGTCTTCAAACACTTGCGCCATGGAAGCCTCCTTGCCTAGGTTTAAGGTAACGTCGGGACCGGCCCATCCGCCTGGATCAGGCCGTCCAGCTCCGCAAACGCCGCCAACATATCCTGCGCCACCAACGAATCGGGATGGGTCATGAACACCGGGCGCCGCTCCATCGTGATCGAGTTCGGGACATGGGATGACAGCCGTATTCTCTGCCGCAGGACGGGCGCCCGGCTCATGATCCTCGCTTCATACTCGCCGGCGATTTTTCGGGAAAGGGTTTTAGCCGGCTCGAAGCCGTTGATGAGGGCGCCGACGACCTTGATCTCGGCCTGGAACCGCTCCTTGAGCAGGTCGACGATCTTGAACAGGTAGTTTATATCCAGCAGCGAGTACAGCTCCGGACGGACGATCAGGGCCAGCCTCCCGGTGTAGAGGAGGGCCGTCGTCGACAGAAGCGAGTAATTGGGCTGGGAATCGATGAGGACGTAATCGTAATGCGATTCGAGGATGATTTCATCCAGCAATTGCTTGAGGAAGAGATTCCGGTATCGGGACTGGAGCTTGCGGGTCTCCCTGTTCACCCGCTCGATGATGTAGTCCGTCAAGTATTCCTCGACTTGGGAGAAGTTGTTGGAACAAGGGAGGATGTCGATGTTGGGATGGACCCGGATCAGGTAGGGCGAAAGCGTGACCGGCTCCTTCTTCAGGCGCCTGACGATCAGGTCCTCCAGGGTCATTTCGTAGGCCTTGTCCGGGATATCGGCGAACGATTTGATCAGGTTCATCTGCGGGTCGAAATCGAGGAAGAGAACCCGCTTGGCGCGTTTTTCGGCCTGATACCAGCCGTAGTTGAAGCACAGGGTGGTCTTGCCGGTCCCCCCCTTAGTATAGAAGAAAGTGAGTTTGATCATAAAAATGACCGGGCTGATTATACCGGTCCGCCCGACCGTAAGTCAACGCTCCCCGGCGCCTCATTCATTATGTAAACCGTCTTCGAACGGCTCGATTTTCAAGGAAATAGAATATGCGGAAGTCCGCTCAACGAACGGTCAGGCCGGCTCCCCCCCGCCCTCTCCCAAGCGGGCGACGATGCGCTCGTTGTATACGGCGACGAGCTCCGCGCACCAGAGCAGGATGGCCAGGGAAGCGGAAATCCAGAGCAGGAAAAAGATGACCGACGTCAGAGTCCCGGCCAGGAACTTGGACATGACCATGCCGACGGCCGAGAAATGGGCCACGTAGAAGACGAAGCTGCGCTTGAAGATCTCCCACAGGACCGAGCCGATGGCCGCGCCCAAGGCGGCCGCCCGCGTATGGACCCGGGTTTCGGGAATGAACTTGTACAGGACGAACAGCACCAGGAAGCCCAAGGCGAACGGAATCAGATACTGGACCAGGAAGTTGTCGACGAACGGCAGCACCTTGGGGTTGAGGTATTCGGAGCCCACCGTGCTGGTCTGGATGAGCTTGTGGATCGCCGTCCACGCGGCCGTGATCGAAAAGGAGAAGAGCAGGATCACGGCGGTGATGAACATGATGACGTTTTCCATCAGCCGGTTGTAGAAGAAGGACCGCATCTTCTTCGTCCGGAAGATGATATTGATGGAGTTGATGAGGTTGCCGAACAGGAAGCTCCCGGACACGATCGAGCCGATGATGCCGAATAGGCCGAGCGAGTTGGTGTTCTTGGAGATCTCCGTCAGCCTCTTGAAGAGGGACGGATCGAGGCGGGCAAAGAAGTCCTCGCTGAAGATGTTGAGGCTGCGGACCGCGATCTCGGCCGAGCCCAGGAACTTCGACGTGCCCCAGGCGAAAAGAGCCAGCAGCGGAACGGCGCACAGGAGCATGAAGTAGGAGATGATGACGGAGTAGCCGAAGCAGCGGTCGTCGTTGAACCGCTTGAACGACTCTCCCAACAAGCGAACGACGGTTGGCGCCATGAACTTGAGCTAAACGCTACTCCCGCCGGGCGGTTCTGTCAATCCCGCGCCGCGTTCGTCATCGAGCCGCTCGCCCCGATCCCGGCGGAATCGGTTTCGTCCCTTGGACCTTCCCCGGCCGGTTTTCATTCCGGCCGGGGAGAATGGTCGGCTTGGGCCCCGATCCGCCGTGGCGGGCCGCCGAGGGGGCGCCTAGGCGTATTGGCCCCACTTGACCATCAGGATGATGAACGTCACCAGCAGGGCGTAGATGACCAGCGTCTCGATCAGGATCAGGCCCAGCAGGAGCAGGAAGCGGATGTGCGGGGCGCCGCCGGGATTACGGCTGATGCCCTCGCAGGCCGCGCTGATGGCCTTGGCCTGGCAGAACGCGCCGGCGATGACCGCCAGGGTGATGATGCCGCCGGCCACGATGAGCGACAGCTTGTAAAGCGAGGCTTTGGATTCGACCTGGGCCGCCCGTGTCGCGTCCCGCAGCCCTTCCCGCGGCGCGTTCTGCGGCAGGGCCCCTTCCTGGGCCAGCAACGGGGCGACGGTCAGCACGACGATGAACATCAGAAGACCAAGCACTTTCATGCGTGTGGACATCGAAAGACTCCTTTTAGGCATAGCTTACTCCTCCTCATGCTCGACCGCGCTGGCGAGGTAGATGCACGACAGCAGGACGAACACGAACGCCTGGAGGACGGCGGTGAAGATCGACAGGGCCATGAACGGCAGAGGCAGGAAGATGGGGACGATCGAGGCGATGACCACGATCAGGACGTCTTCGGCGAAAATGTTGCTGAAAAGACGGATCGACAGCGAGATCGGGCGCGAGCAGTGGCTGATGAGCTCGATCGGGATCATCAGCGGGGCCATGGCCGGGATGGGGCCCGTGAATTGCTTGAGGTATTTAAAGACGCCTTGGGCCTTCATCCCCTGGTAATGGTAGTAGAGGAAAACGGTCAGGGCGCAGCCGATCGTGACGTTGAGCTTGGAGGTCGGGGACATCAGCCCGGGGATGAGCCCGAGCACGTTGCAGAAAAAGATGAACAGCCCGACCGTGCCGACGACCGGCAGGAACTTTTTGCCTTTGGGGCCGATGATGTCGGTGAGCTGGCCCTCGAAGAACTCGATGATGTATTCGAGCAGGTTCTGAAGCTTGCCCGGGACCACCGCGAGCTTGCGCGCGGCCAGGCCGAAGAACAGCATCATGAAGACGGCCACGATGAAGACCATGACCACGTAATCGGGGATGCAGTGGGCCGGATCGGCGACCTGGATGCCGATCAGTTTGAGCAGGGCCGCCACCGGGCGGCCGAAAACGCGGTTGATGAACAGGACGAGGGCGAGGGGGTGCTCGAGTTGTTCCATGGCTATATTTTCATGGACTTCTCGCGGGCGAGGGCCACAACGGCCTCGGCCCCGAAAACGGGGATGACCGCCGAAAAACCCGCCGCGAACGCGATGAGGTTCTTAGGAAAGAGAAGGATTATAAGGAAAAAAACCCCGAATATCAACACGAAGCGCAGGGCGTAGAGGGCGATCCCGGTCTTCAGGGCGCGGGCTTTGCCCCGAGGCAGGGACTTGGCCAGGACGCTTTTGAGCCACATGAACGAGAGGGCCGAAAACAGCCCGCCGGCCAGGACGAAAAGCCCGGTCAGGGGGGCGAAGAGGAGGCCGGCTCCGAGGCCGAAGACCACGGCCAGGCCGACGATTTCGAAGGGAATACGCCGCAGGACGCGCTCCTCGAAGGGGTCGGCGAATGTCGTCTCCGGATCACTCATGGCAAATTGGTATTTTAGCACATTGGGGTCAGGTCTGAATATTCAAGATTTCTCGTGACGTTTTTTGTAAAAAGTGACGCTTTTCGGTAAAAGAAATCTTGAATATTCAGACCTGACCCCTAAGGGTCGTACTTGCGGATGCCGCGGATAAGGGTCATCAGGCCCGAGGCGACGCCGAGCAGAGTCCAGATGATCAGCATCCAGGGCTTGGTGCCCAGCCATTTGTCCAGAACGTAGCCGAAGAACAGCCCCACCGCGATCGAAACCGGCAGATTCAGCGCCAGGGAGCTGAGCGACCAGATGCTCCGGTAGCCCAGGGGCTCCCCCGGAGCGTCTTTCATGCGCTTCCTAAAGATCATTTTCGGTGCCGCGAAACGCGGGCGAAGCCCAGGATCACGACGACGATGAGGCCGATAAGGATGAGTTCCATGAAGCCTATCAAGCGGGCCTCCTCACCCATCCATCTTACCATAATTGCCCATGGCCCCCATTTTCGCTAAAATACGCCCTCTCAACGAGAAAGGACTATCGCCATGAAAAAAGCCCTTGTTTGCGGCGCCGGCGGATTCATCGCCTCGCACCTCGTCAATCGTCTCAAGAAGGACGGATACTGGGTCCGCGGCGTGGATATCAAATACCCGGAATACTCCCCGACCGCGGCCGATGAGTTTCTGCTGCTCGACCTCCGCGAACGGGCCAACTGCCG
>JAQULS010000060.1 GCA_028749235.1 Acidobacteriota bacterium
GACGGTCTTATAAACCCGATGGGTCGAGTAGTTCTTCTGGCGGAGAAACGATCCGAACCGCTCGGGCGGGACCTCTTCCATCGGCAGAAGATCGAAGATCTCCTGGGCTCCCTGGGAGACGTGCCCATAGCCCATGAAGCCGCAGATGAACGGAACGAGGGACTCGGGCAGGCCGTCCGTCCGGATGGAATGGGCGACCTTGGCGATCTCCTCCTTGGCCTCGACCAGGCTGGTGTAGTGATACGTTTGAAGCAGGCCGGAGAAAGGATTGGCCGTCCCTTCGGCGTCGAGCTTCCGACCCAGGGCCCACAGGGTATCGACCATCCCCGCCTGACCGGCTTGACGGCCGAAGAAAAGGAGGCGGCGGTTCTGATCATCGGTGATCTTCTCATAATCGATCAGCGTGCAGCCGAGCTCCATCAGGCGGCGCAGCATGGGCATGTTGTGGGTCTGGCCCTTGATGGTATGGGAGAAGAAAAGGTATGTCTTGCCCGCCTCGAGCAGAGGGATGGGAACCTCTTTCACGGCCAGGATGACGGAGCAGTCCTTCAGGTTCTCATCGACCGGAACGCCCTCCATCCGATAGTCTTCGTCCCGGAAGATGCGGATGGTGGATGGCTGAACGACGAAGCCGAGGCCGTGTTCCTGGCGAAGGTCCCGCATATGGCTCGGGATGAGCGGGGCCCGCCTCTCCCAGGGGTTTTTGTCCTCTCGCCGGACACCGATGATATTGAGCATGGGTGATTCCTTAATCCTGCCGAATGGCGGAATCGTACTTGAGGACAAATTATGACATATCGGATCGCCTCGCGGCAAGAGGAGCCTTCCCTTTTCGGGGGAGGATTTCTATAATGGACCCGCCATGTTCAAATTCCACAATACGCTGGGCGGCCGCCTCGAGCCTTTCGAACCGCTTGTCCCCGGCCGGGTCGGCTTGTACACCTGCGGGCCGACGGTCTACGACACGCCCCACGTCGGCAATTACCGGTCCTACGTCTTCGAGGATCTCCTCAAGCGGTCCCTGGAGTACGCCGGCTGGCGGGTCATGCACGTCATGAACATCACCGATGTGGACGACAAGACGATCCGCAGCGCCCATGAGAAAGGCTTGAGCCTGGACGCCTACACGGCGCCCTATATCGCCGAGTTCAAGGCCGGCCTGCGGGCTCTGCGGATCGAGCCGGCCGACGTCTACCCCCGGGCCACCGAGCACATCCCCGAGATGACCGCCCTCATCCAGGGCCTTCTGGACAAGGGCGTCGCCTATCGCAAGGACGGCTCCATCTATTTCGCCATCGACAAGTTCCCAGACTACGGCAAGCTTTCGGGTATCCATCCGGAGGACCTGCGGACGACGGAGCGTATCGGCGCCCGGCTGGAGTCCGATGAATACGAGAAGGACAGCGCCCGCGATTTCGCCTTGTGGAAGGCGCCCAAGGAAGGCGAGGCGTCCTGGGATACGCCCCTGGGGCCGGGCCGCCCCGGCTGGCACATCGAATGCTCGGCCATGAGCGCCAAGTATCTCGGCCCGTCGTTCGACATCCACTGCGGCGGCATCGACAACATCTTTCCCCATCACGAGAACGAGATCGCCCAATCCGAGGCCTTCACCGGGCGCCCCTTCGTCCGGTACTGGCTTCATGGCCATCATCTGATCGTGGACGGCGAGAAGATGGCCAAGTCCAAGGGCAACGCCTACACCCTGGCGAGCCTGGAGGCGCGCGGCGTCGATCTGGCCGTTCTCCGCTTCTTCCTGATCTCGACCCATTACCGCCGCGGCCTCAATTTCACCTTCGAGGCCCTGGAGCAGGCGGCGGCCGGCCTCAAGCGGATCACGGACTTCCTGTTCGAGCTGAAGACGCGGACCTTCCCCGCCGGTACGACGGAGGAAGCCGGACGGATCGCCGCCGAAGCCGAACGCGGCTTCCTGGCCGGGCTGGAGGATGATCTCAACATCTCGCCGGCCCTGACCGCGGTGTTCGACCTCGTCCGCAAAGCCAACACCCTGATCAAGGACGGCGAACTTCGGGCCGGCGATGCCGCCGGTTTGACCGACTGCCTCTATCGCTTCGACCGCGTCCTGGCCGTGCTGCCGGAGCGGGAGGCGCGGGATACGATCGAGGAAGACATCCGAGCCCAAATCGAGGCCCGCGAGGCGGCCCGGAAAGCCCGCGATTTCCAGCGGGCCGACGCGATTCGCCGCGAGCTTCTGGCCGCGGGTGTCCTGCTCGAGGATACGAAGGACGGCGTACGGTGGAAGATCATCAAGACGGGAGGCGGCGCCTAGGCCGCCGGGGCGAGGACGAAGCCGCCCGCTTTCTGGCGCGGCAGGGCTTCCGCCTCGTCGAGCGCGGCTACCGGGCCCTACGCGGCGAGATCGACCTGATCGCCCGGGACGGCGAGACGCTCGTTTTCATCGAGGTCAAAACCCGGACCGGGCCGGACTGCGGTCCGCCCGAAGAAGCGGTCACGCCGGCCAAGCAGAGGCAGATCCGTCGTATTGCCGAGGCCTTTTTATGCGATCGCGGCCTGGGCTCCCCTTTCTGCCGATTCGACGTGGTGGCCGTCGACGCCGAAGCGGACGGTTCATTCACGATCCGGCACATCCCCGATGCGTTCTGAACGGCGCGCCGCCCGGCTTAGAAGCTCCATCTCGCTCCGATCTTGACGCCCCGGCCGGGCTCCTCCATAGCGTCGGGATCGGGCCGCGCGATGTAGGTCCGGTTGCCGAGATTGCCCACGACGAGGAATATCCGGACCGGATGGAGATAATAATCGGCCTTGAGGCTGAAGACGCCGTACGAGGGGATGGAGATCTCCGCCGGTCCCGGATCGTCCTTGCGGTCCTGGATCAGGGCGCTGGCTTCGGCCGAGAAGCGGCCGCAGAAGATCCTGCCGCCCAAGGTCAGGCGGGCGGGCGGAACGTCGTTGATCGGCTCATCCGTGGTCAGGCTTTGACCATCGAGAAGAGCGAACGATCCGAAAAGCATCCAATCCGCCGAGGGATGGATTTCCGCTTCCAGCTCGACGCCGCGGATGCGGGCCTTGTCGACGTTCCGGTAGGCATACGTTTGGGGAGCGACAAGGATGCGGTCGATGAGGCCGTCAATCGCGCAATGAAAGCCGTAGACGGCCGCATAGACTCGCCCTCCGATCCATTTGAGGCCGGCGCTCCAGTTCAGGCTCCGCTCCGGCGTCAAGTCCGGCTCGGCGATAATCATCCCCCGCCCGGTTATCCCGGTATAGAACAGCTCCGACAGCCCCGGCGTCCGGTAGGCCGTGGCCGCGTCAAGGAAGACGAAGAGCCGGCTCGTCAGCCGATAGGACGCGGCCAGGAAACCCGTGACCGGCGTTTGGCGGCTCTCAAGCTCCGTCTCCCCTCCTCCCGGACGGGCGCTCTGGACGATCGAATCCCAACGCGCGCCTCCAACCAAGTCGAAACCGCGTATCCCGGTATAATCGGCGCTAAAAAAAAGACCGACATCACGCCTCCGGCCGCCGTCATAGGCCGTTTCTTCGTAGCTCTTAGTCAAGGCCCCGAGGGCGTCAAACGATTCTTCGCGCAAATCCGCCTGAACGCCGTGGCGCCCGAAATAATCGATTCCCGCCGTCAGCCGGAGCGCCCGGCCCAGGCTCCGGACGAAGGAAAGCTGGGCCCCGTAGTCGGTGCTCTCGGTCCGGCTGAAGGAATCCTTGGAGACGTAGCCGGTGCCGGCGATCGTTTGCGCCCGGGTTTCGAGAAAATTGGGATCGGCGTAAGCCCGGAAAGACAGTTCGCCGCCCGCGAACGACTTTTCCTGCCAGGAAAGATGGACCAGGTTCTGGTTCTCGCGCGGATACCAGGTCGGCTTGGTGGCGCTGGTTTGGGTCGGCTTGCCGATATCGGTTCCGCGGCCGCCGAGAAAGCTCAAGCCGACGCGGCGGGCCTCGGTCTCGTAGACGATCTTGCCGAAAACGCCGTTCTGGCCGTATTGGGATTGCGCCACTTCGCCCCGGGGGGATTGATAGGCGTCCGCCTGGAGTCCCTGGCCGGAGACGTAGAACCCCCAGGCGCCCTGGCGCCCGGACAGGCTCAAGCCGTAGGCCGTTTCGCCGTTGACCGAGCCGTACCCGGTATGAACCCGGCCGCCGATGCCGTCCTCGGACCGGGGCTCGGCCGAGAACATTTGGACGACGCCGCCGATGGCGTCGGAGCCGTAAAAGATCGAAGCCGGGCCGCGGAGGATCTCGATTCTCTCGAGGTCCTCCGGGCTGACGAACGAGGCGTTCGGACCGGTCCGCCGGTCGCTCACGATCCGGCAGCCGTCGAAAAGGAGGAGAATGCGGTTGCGGGCCAGGCCGCGGATGGACGGCACGAGCGAAAATCCGCCCGAACCGAGGGGAGCCAAACCGGCGATCCCGGTCAGAGACTCGGTGATGTTCGCGGCCATCCGTTCGGCCAGGGCGTTCGCCGAGACGACCGTCTGGGCCGCCGGGATCTTGGCTAGGAGTTCGGGATAGCGGCGGGCGGTGACGGCGATTTCCTCGTTTTGGCGGATGAGCGGCGTCATGTGGACGACGATCTCGCCCGTCCTGGCCGCTGCGAGGCTCAGGCTTTCATCGTAGTAGCCGGGATGGCGAACGACGATACGGAAACGCGCTTGGTTTCCGACATCCAGGGAAAAAATTCCTTGCGCGTCGGTTTCCGCCCTGGCCGCGTCTTTCCCCGTCGTTGCGACGACCGCTCCGGCCACGGGTTTGCCGTCGAGAGCCAGGACCCGGCCGCGGACGACGGTTTCGGAAGCCGCCGCCGGGGAGAAAACGAGCAGCAGCACAAACGCGAAGGAAGCCCCCCTCTTCACTCAGCCTCCTCTTGCGCCGGGCCGAGGGAATGAACCTCCGACCGGTCCGGGCAGCGGCGCAGGAGCTCCCGCACCGTCGCCTTGAGGACGGGGTGGATGACGCGCGGCGCGATCTCGGCCAAGGGGGTCAGGACGAATCTCCGTTCATGGAAGCGGGGATGGGGGATCTCAAGGAGCGCGGTTCGTAGGACGGTTTCTTCCATCAGCAGGATATCGATATCGAGCGGCCGGGGCGCGTTTCTCGGCCCGGGCCGGCGCCCCAAGGCGGCTTCGATCGACTTGGCCAAACGCAGGAGCTGCCAGGGCGTCAGATCCGTCTCGACCTCGGCCGCGCCGTTCAGAAACCAGGGTTGGTCCCGCCATCCGACCGGCTCCGTCCGCCAGACCGAGGATTCGCGGACGATCCGCGCGCCGCCGCAGGCCAGGGCGCGGCGGGCGAGGACCCAGGCGGCGTGGCGGTCGCCCAGGTTGCTTCCCCAGCCCAAGTGGATCCTCATGTCCGCCTCTTAGACCAGAAGGGCCTTATCGACGAGCTCAAGGACCTGTACGACCTTGAGGTCGAGGTTGTAGTGCTTGATGACGTCGTTCAGCCCGTCGATGCAGTTGTGGCACATCGTGCAGACGAGCTTGGCTCCCGTCGCCTCGAGCTGGCGGGCCTTGATAGACGCCGCCTCCAGCCGGATGGGGCGGTATTCGGCCATCGACAGCAATCCCCCGCCGCCGGTGCAGCAGTAGTTTTCCGTCCGGTTGGGAGTCATCTCCCGGAAGTCCGAGCAAACCCGTTGCAGGACCCGGCGCGGCTCTTCGGTCAGGCCGCCGGAGCGGGCGATGTTGCAGGAATCGTGGAACGTGACGGGCAGGGCGTTGCGCGACGGATCGACCCGCAAGCGGCCTTCCCGGAGCCACCGCTCCAGGCTGACCACGACCGATTCGCTCGGGACATCCTGGTCCCGGCCGGCCCAGCCGTAGCCTTCCCAGCGCGTCGAGCGGAAGCCGTGGCCGCATTCCGAAATGACGATGCGCTTGGCCTTGAGGCGCGCGGCGGCCTCGTAGACGTTGTCGGCCACGAACGCTCCCAGCGCATCGTCGCCGGAAAACAGGCCGAAATTGGTGTTGTCCCAGCCCCAGCGGGGCATGGTCCATGACTCGCCGGCCAGGTGGAAGATCTTGACCGCCTGGCCGATCGAGCGCGGATCGAACTTGATCTCCCGTGGGTTGATGACGTAGAGGAAGTCGCAGCCGTCCTTGTCGATCGGGATGTCGACGGCGTCCGTCCCGAGCTCCGTTCGGACCTCATCGCGCATCCAGGCCAGCGTTTCCAGGTAGTCGGCCTCTGAAACGCCCATCTGGTTGCCCGTGTCCCATTGGTCGCGGCTGACGTTGAAGATTCCCTCGGGGACGATGCCCAGCGAGGTCAGCAGTCCGCGGGTGAAGCGGATCAAGCCGGCCGTATCTACACCCATGGGGCAGTTGAAGGTGCAGCGCCGGCAGGCGCTGCAAAGCCCGAAGGCCACGTTCTTGAGCTCGTTCAAGTCGGCGTCGTCGGAAGGCCGCTTGGCGCCCACCCACCAGGGAGCGATCCGCCCGGTCCAGTCCATATGGCGCTTGAAGATCTTGCGGATCCGGTCGGCCTTGGCCACCGGCGTCATCTGGGGATCGTCCGGGAAGACGAGGGCATAGTGACAGGAGTCCGCGCACAGGCCGCAATGGACGCAGCCGGTCATCGAGAGGGCCAGGCGGCGGTTCATCCGCTTTGATAAAAGGGCCAGGAATCTCTGGACGTTACGGCCGTCCGGCCGGTAGGTCGCCAGGCGTCCCTCTTCAACGCAGGGGGCCTTGTCGGCCTTGGCCTTCTCCTGCGTCCGGACATCAAGCGGCAGATCGAGGATTTGACGGGAACGGGATTCGCTCGTCCTTCTCATGACGGCCTCCCGGCCGGCGGCGCGCACTCGCGTCCCGGCCGAACCGGCGGCCAGACTCCGCGATGGCCCAGACTCCGGCCGAGGTCGAACCGGATGAACGGATAGTAGAGGTAGTGACAGATCTTGGAGAAGGGAACGTAGACCAGGAAGAAAGCCGTCAGGATGAAGAAGGCGATCAAGGCCGTCTCGCCGTCCCGGGGATGGTTGGGCACGGCCAGGACGCCGGCCCCGAAGAAGAGGATCATCATGAGGATGGAGAGGTAGTCATCGGGACGGCTGACGGCCCGCAGGCGGCGGTCGCTCAGCCGCCGGACGAGGCGCAGGATTCCGGCCAAACAGGCCGCGCCGATGACGATTTGGAAAGCCAAAACAATGAGGCGCTTCTCGAACAGCCCGGGAGCGTAAGGGATGATGAAGGTGGCCGTGATCGCCGCCACGACGCCCAAATGGAAGAGGAGGAACTGGGCGTAAAAGATAGGCTTGCGCCGGATCGATTCCATGGCCCCGGGCAGGGCCACGCCGGCCAGGGCGTATCCGGCCCCCCGACCGGCGTCGCCCTGGGCCAGGCCGCGCTCGCGGACCGGCCGAAAATGGAGTATCCAAGCCAGCCGCAAGACATAGACGACCGCCATGAAGGCCAGGCAGATCAGCTGGACCTGATTTTCGAGGACGTTAAGAAAGGGACTCATAGAAGAGACTCTCCTGGCTCGATTCGGACGGACCATTATACCGGCCGCCGCCGCCGCGTCAAATCCGCGACCGAGACGCCGGAAAGCGCTCGATTTCTAGTTATAGGCTTCCATGACCTCGCGGCTCTCCGCCAGGAGGTCGGCGGCCAATTCTTCCATGTTCGCGGCTTGCCAGAAGGGCAGCCGGTCATGGACGTTCTTGTACTTCAGAGGGATGGGGTGGGTGCCGACGACGACCGGCAAGCCGTAACGGGTCTCTATGAACTCCTTGAACCGCCGCAGGTTCGGGCAGGGCGGGTAGCCGACGATAAGCCCGGTGGCCAGGTGGATGACTTCGGCTCCGTTCTTCTTCATCTCCTCGGGCACGTATTCGATGTTTCCCCCGGGACAACCGCCGCAATATGAAAAGCCGACGATTTCAAGAGGCTCCTCCTTGGGGTAACGGGAAAACGCGCCCGCCCGCTCCCGCATGGCCCGAAAACACTTGCCTCCGCCGCAGCTCTGATAGCGGGCGCAGATGACGATGCCGATCTTGGTCATGAAGATGTCTCCTTTAACCCCTTCATTGGATGGTTCCCGGCCGCAAATGTCAAGGCCGAAGCGATTGATTTTCCGCAGCCCTTCCACTAGTATGGGAAACTCCGCCGTCGTTCGCTCTCGCCGCCATTCGAGAGCGAGGGCGCGGCGCTGGAATCGAGATTCGAGGAGGCCGGCATGATCGACGCGAGCAAAATCATCTTCCTGGACAACGGCGCCACGTCCTTTCCCAAGCCCGAGGAAGTCTACACCTTCATGGACGGCTTCTATCGCAAGTTCGGCGTCAATCCCGGCCGCTCCGGATATGATCTCTGCCTGGAAGCCGGCGAGATGCTGGAAGGCACCCGCAAGCAGCTGGCGGCCTTCTTCCACGGCGCCGATCCCAACCGGCTGTGCTTCACCTACAATTCGACCGACGCTTTGAACCTGCTCATCTTCGGCCTTCTCGGCCCGGGCCAACACGCCGTGACCACGACGATCGAGCACAATTCCGTTCTACGGCCGCTTTTCCACATGGTCCGCGATCACGGCGCCGCGGTCGATCACGTGCCGTTCAACGCCGCGGGATTCGTCGAGCCCGAGGCGATCGCCGCCCGCTTCAGGCCCGCAACCCGGCTCGTGGTCGTCAATCACGCCTCCAACGTCATCGGCACGGTCCAGCCCATCCGGGCCATCGGGAAGCTCTGCCGCGAGCGGGGCATCACCTTCGTCATCGACGCCAGCCAGTCCGCCGGCAAGATCCCGATCGATGTGGAAGCCGACTTCATCGACGCGGTGGCCTTCACCGGGCACAAGTCCCTGCTCGGCCCGACGGGCATCGGCGGCCTGTACGTTCGCGAGGGAGTGGAGGTCCGTCAGACCCGGGCGGGAGGGACGGGCGTCCGGTCGGCCCAGCGGTCGCATCTCGAGGAGTACCCCTACCGCCTGGAATTCGGCACCCCGAACATCATGGGCATCGCCGGGCTTCACGCCGGCGTCGAATGGATCCAAAAGCAGGGCCTCGGCGTCATTCACCACAAGGAGATGGCCCTTTTAAGGCGGCTCGTCGACGGCCTTCGCGGGATCGCCGGGGTCAAGCTCTATGGCGCGGACGACTTGACCGATCACATCGCGGTCCTGGCTTTCAACATCGAGGGCCTGGACGCCGCGGACGTCGGGACGATGCTCGACGTCGACCACGACATCGCCTGCCGGACGGGCCTCCACTGCGCCCCGATGGTTCACGAGCAATTGGGGACGGACAAGATTCACGGCGCGGTCCGATTTGGGATCGGCCCCTTCAATACGGAGGCCCACATCGAGGCCGCGATCGCGGCCGTGCGGGAGATCGCCGCGACGCCGGCTCGCGGCTGAGGGGCGGCGTCCGGTCAGACGCAGCCGTCGGGCTTGGGCAGTCCGGCCAGCTTGCAGGCCCCTTTGGCCGGGCCCGAGGGAAACAGCTCGTAGATCCGCTTGAGGGTGAATCCCGACGCCTGGCAGACCTTGCGGACCATGGGGGCCATTTTCGTTTCCAGGTAGAAGCCCCGGATAAAGTCGATGACCTTCCAATGGTCGGGCGTCAGGACTTCCAGGCCTTCCTCCCGCCGGCCCAAAGCGGCCGCGATGGCGGCATTCCAGCATTCCGGAACCGAAAGAAATCCCTCTTCATTGATATCGACGGGCTGACCGTCGACGGTAAGCGTAGGCATGACGAAGCTCCAATCGTTGCTAATAAAAAAGTATTTTACCACAGCCGGGCGGCGGCTGGGAGCCCTAGCGGGCCAGGATGTATCGGAAGAATTTTAGGCTCTCGATCTCTTCGGGATCCCGGGCGTAGACGGGCGGGCCGAGCGAAGCGAGACGGCCGGCCGCGGCCTCGGCTTCGGCCAGATAGCGCGCCCGCTCCGCTCCGAGAGGCTTCCCTTCCTCCGGCGGACGCGACAGGCTCATGTCGATCGACAGGACCGGAGCGTCCTGCCGTTCCTCGGCCTGGAACCACTCGCCCGTCGTCCGGTCGAAGGCGTAAACGCGCAGGAATTCGGCTCCCCGGCGGGCGATGAAATCCAGGGCTTGGGCCAGGAAATCGACGTCGTCCTCGCCGAAGACGTAGTGGATATTGATCCGGACCCAGCCCGGTTTGATGCCCTGGTAGCCGCACTGGATGGCCTGCCGGTAGCGCACGGATCGTTCGTGGTTGATGTCCAGAAGCAGGTGTCCATAGGGGCCGGCGCAGCTGCATCCGGCCCGCGATTGGATCCCGAACAGGTCGTTGAGCAGGCGGGCCACGAGCTTGGGATGGAGAATCCGGTCGCCGTGCCGAATGTTGAACGACAGGATCGGCGTCGCTTCGGGATCGTCGGCCCGGCCGATCCATTCGATCCCCGGCTGGCCGGCGACGGCCGCGACAAAGCGGGCCCGCCGGGCCGCTTCGACCCGGGCGATCACGTCGACGCCGATCTTGTCCTTGAGATCCATGGCCAAAGCGGCCCGGATGGTTTGCAGGATGGGGGGAGTTCCGGCCGATTCCCGCGTCTCGATGTCGTCGGAAAAATCGTGCCCGGAAGGGCCGACATAGACGACGGTCCCTCCCCCGGCCGTCGTTGGCGGCAGGTCCGTCCGGTAGAGCTTCTCGTTGATGACCAGGACGCCCGAGCTTCCGGGCCCGCCCAGGAACTTGTGGGGCGAAAAGAAGACGGCGTCGAAATAAGACGCGCGGTCCCTGTTCATGTCGATCTCGACGTACGGCGCCGTGGCCGCGAAGTCGAAGAAGACCGGGCAGCCGTTTTCGTGGCAGAGGCGGGCGACTTCATAGACCGGCGTCCGGAGACCGGTGATGTTCGATCCCGCGGAGAAGGAGCCGTAGCGAAGCCGCCCCTCGCGCCGGGGAGCGCGGAGCTTGCGTTCCAAGTCGCGGAGATCCATGCGCCCGCCGGCGTCCAGCCCGACCACGACGACTTCGGCGAACGCCTCCCGCCACATCAACTCATTGGTGTGATGCTCGTAAGGGCCTATGAAAACGATAGGCTTGTCTTCGTCCAGCCGCGCCGCCAACGGCCCGTCGGCCTCGATGCGTTCCCGGAAAACGGGGGCCACGTAGACACCCAGGATTTCCAGGAGCTTTTTTAAAGCCGCCGTCGAGCCCGATCCCGCCGGCAGGACCTTGCCCTGCGGTCCCGCGTTGACCAACCGGCGGATAAGGTCGAGAGCGGCATGGTAGAGGCGGGTCATCCGCCGGCCGGAGTAGTCGTCTTCCGTATGGGTGTTGGCGTAAGAGGCCAGGATGTCCAGTATCCGGGCTTCGATGGAGGCCAGTCCGCGCCCGGACGCCGTATAGTCGGCATAGAGCATGCGCCGGCGTCCATAGGGGGCCTCGAACGCCAGATCCTTGCCGATGATTTCGGCCCGCGCCTCTTCCAGCCTGGCCAGCCCGCGGCTCGCCGTCACGGGAGCCCCCGCGGGGAGGCGCCCGACGCCGGGACTGGCCGGGCCTTCGCCGCTGCGACCATGGTCAGGACCGTGCCGTCCCGTCCGGCTTATCCGGAATCCGGACGGTGAAGATCGCGCCCCGTCCTTCTTCGCTGCGCAGGGCGATCGTCCCGCCGTGGAGCTGGACGACGTGCTTGGCGATGGCCAATCCGAGCCCCGTCCCGCCCAGCTTGCGGGAGCGCGATTTGTCCACGACGTAGAACCGTTCAAAGATCCGGGACTGGTGCTCGGTCGGAATGCCCGGCCCTGTATCGGAGACCTCGATGATCGTCTCGCCTCCGCCGCGGCGGAAAGCGAGGAGCACGCGGCCGCGGTCCGTGTATTTGACGGCGTTGTCGATCAGGTTGAAGAGGAGATGCTCCATCAAGTCGGGATCGGCGGCGAACGGCGCCACGCCGGGCGCGATCTCCACCGCGAGTTCCAAGCCCTTGGCCTCGGCCCGCGGCCGGTAGAGAGGGAGAACCCTTCCCGCCAGCTCTTCCGCGGTCACGAGCCGAGGCGCGGGCAGGAAGCCTTGATCCTCGAGCTCGCCCAGCTTCAAAAGGTCTTCCACGATCCCGGCCAGACGGGAGGCGTTTCGCTTGAGGATCTCCAGGGCCGCGGCCCGGCCCATTCCTCCGCCGTCCTTCTCCAGAAGTTCGGCCGCGCCCAGGACCGCCGCGATCGGAGTCCGGAGCTCGTGCGAGGCATTGACGACGAAATCTTTTTTGATATCTTCCACCCGGCGTATCTCGGTCAGGTCCTGCAGCAGGAGGACCAGGCCGTCTTGATGCGGAAGGTAGGCCAAGGTGCACAGGAAGCTGCGCTCGTCCAGCCGGATTTCGCGGCGCAGGATGCTCTTCTCGGCCCTGACCCTTTCGATCTGCTCGCGCAGGGGCGGCCGGCGCAGGATTTCCCAAAAGTATTTGCCTTCGGTGTCGGCGTTCCCGATCAAGGCGCGGAAGGAATCATTGGCCAGGATGATCCGGCCGTCGCGATCCAGGACGGCCAAGCCTTCCTGGAGGGAGCCGATCGTCCGAACCAGGTTGTCCTTCTGACGGTTGGCATCCTCGAAGAGCGCTTGCAGGCGCTCGGTCATCAGGTTGAAGTCCGTCGTCAGGGCTCCCAGCTCATCGGCCCGGCTCCCCTTGACGCGGACCGAAAAATCGCCGCCGGCCACCCGGTCCGCGGCTTGCCGCAAGCGGCCGATCGGCCGGGTGAAATGGAGAGAGAGCCAGACCGCCCCGGCCAGGGCCAGGAGAAGAACGCCCAGGGCCAGGCGGAAAGTGGATCTCCTCATCTCGGCGATGAACTCGTCGATGATCCGCATGTATCGGCTCAGACGAAGCACGGCCCGGACCGAACCGTCCTTCTCCAGCGGGAGGCCGATATACAGCATGCGGGCTTCCACGGTGTAGCTGAACCGCCGGGACATGCCGATCCGCCCCTGTAAGGCCTCCGCCACCTCCTGGCGATAGCGATGATCCTCCATTGCGGCCGGATCCTTTTCCGAGTCGGCCAGGACGCGCCCCGACCGTTCGACGACCGTCAGCCGGGCGCCCGCGGACGGCGCCAGGGACTTGATCCAGAGGTCCAGGGCCGGCTCGTCTCCCGCGTCGAGGCGGGATTCGACATCGGCCCGCAGGCTCCGGCCCAGCGATTCCAGATGCTCGGCCGTGCTTTTCTCAGCGCTTCGGCGCATGGCCGCGAACGAGGAGAAGACGATCGGCAGGCTGCCCAGCATCAGGACGGCGATGAATCCGGCGAGAACCTTGAGGAAGACGCTCCGCTTCATGGTTCAACCTTGTATCCGACGCCTCGGATGTTCTTGACCAGGGAGGCGGCGGGCCCCAGCTTGTCCCGCAGGTTCTTGATGTGGACATCGATCGTCCGGTCCAGGACGATCTTCTCGTGCCCCCAGAGCTCGTCCAGGATCTGCTCCCGGGTCAGAACCCTCCCCCGCTTGGAGGCCAGAAGCAGGAGGATGCGGAACTCGGTCGAGGTCAGGTCCAGGAGCTTGCCCTTACAGCGGGCTTCGAACCGTTCGCGATCAAGCACCAGGTCCTCGCCGACCGAGACCTGCCCGCCCTCCTCGGGATTCCGGCTGCGGCGGAGAACGGCCTTGATCCGGGCCGTCAGCTCCTTGTGCGAGAAAGGCTTGACGACGTAATCATCCGCGCCCAGCTCCAGCCCCAGGACGCGGTCCGTTTCCTCCGCCCTCGCCGTGGCCATGATGATCGGGATGGAGCGCCAGTCCTCGGACCTCTTCAGCGACCGACAGACATCGAGGCCGTTCATGTCGGGCAGCATGAGGTCGAGGACGACGAGGTCCGGTTTCTTCTTGGCCAAGGCACGGAAAAACCGCTCCGCCTCGCCGAAGGTTTCGACCCGGAATCCCTCCCGGCGGAGATGCTCCGCCGTCAACGCCGCCAAATCGGCTTCATCCTCGACGATGGCCACGAGCTCGTTCATGTCGATCCTCCCCGGCGGCTCCGGTTATAACGCAAACTATGCCCCATGTAAACCGGCGTCAAGGCCGGACGGGGGGCTTGGCGGCGTCCTGCCCCGGCCTTATAATCTTTTCGGGCCGACGCTCCGGAATAAAGATCGAAATCCCGTCTTGGAGGCCGCTCATGACCGAGGCACGAAACATCCCCCCCGTCGACCGCATTTTCTCTCCGGCCGGCGAAATCGAGCTGACGTTTTTCGGCCACGCCTCGCTCGCTGTCAGGGCTGATGACCGGCTCGTCTATGTCGACCCGGTGGCCTCGGAGCTGGGCCGGGGCCCATGGCCCGCGGCCGATCTGATCCTGGTGACGCACGAGCACTATGACCATCTCGATCCGGCCTTGACGGCCCGGCTGCGCGGCCCCGCGACGATCGTGGCGGCCTCGCCGGCCGCCGCGGCCAAGATCCCCGGCGCCGTTAGCCTGGGCAACGGCGATTCGCGCGTCCTGCAAGGCTTCCGAGTCGAAGCCGTTCCGGCCTATAACGTCACCGGGATGCGGTCCGCGGGCGTCCCCTTCCATCCCCGCGGCGCCGGCAACGGGTACGTCGTCGATTTCCAAGCCGGACGCGTCTATATCGCGGGCGACACCGAAAACGTGCCCGAGATCCAGGCCCTGCGGGACATCCGGGCCGCTTTCCTGCCGATCCTGCGGCCCTTCACCATGTCCCCCGAAATGGCCGCCGCTTGGGCCCGAGCCGTTCGTCCGGCCATTCTCTATCCTTACCATACGGGCGACGCGGATCCCGGCCGCCTGGTCCATCTTATGCGCGACTGCCCCGACATCGACGTCCGCGTTTTTCCCATGCGCTGAGCGGCTCATCCGAACCGGCCGGTGATGTATTCTTCGGTCATTTTCCGAACCGGGGCGGTGAAGATCGTCTTGGTGTCGCCGAACTCGACGAGTTCGCCCAGCATCAGGAAGGCCGTATAGTCCGAGACCCGGGCCGCCTGCTGCATGTTATGGGTGACGATGACCACGGTGTATTCCGTCTTCAAGCGCTGGATGAGATCTTCGACGCGGGCCGTGGCGATCGGATCAATGGCCGAGCAGGGCTCGTCAAAGAGAATGACTTCGGGCCGCACGGCCAGAGCCCGGGCGATGCAGAGCCGCTGCTGCTGGCCGCCGGACAGGGCGAAGGCGTTTTCCCGCAGGCGATCCTTGACCTCGTCCCAGAGCGCGGCTTCGCGCAGGCTTTTTTCGACGACCTCCTCCAGCCGGCCGCGCCGCCGTTCGCCGTTGATCCGCAAGCCGTAGGCGACGTTGTCGAAGATCGACTTGGGAAAGGGATTGGGCTTCTGGAAGACCATTCCCACCCGCCGCCGCAATTCCACGGGATCCATCTCCGGGTCGTGGATATCGGCTCCGTCGAGAAGGATCCGGCCGGCCAGCCGGGTCCCGGCCACGACGTCGTTCATCCGGTTGAGAGTCCGGATGAAGGTCGACTTGCCGCAGCCGGAAGGGCCGATGATCGCGGTCACCGACTTCTCCGGGCAGGCCAGGTCGAGGCCTTTAAGGACGTGTTTGGAGCCGTAGAAGAAATCGAGCTTGCGGGCTTCGATCTTGGATCGGGCGGTCATGGGATCATCTCCTCCGGCGCCGGAGCCGGTAGCGCAGGACGACGGCGGTCAGGTTGAGTCCGAAGATCATGCCGACCAGGACCAGGGCCGTGCCGTAGGCCAGCGGCCGGACCTTGGCGATATCGTGGTGCTGCGTGGCCATGATGTAAAGATGGTACGGCAGGGCCATGAACTGATCGGACAGCGACTTGGGCAAAAAGGGCAGCGAGAAGGCCGCCCCCGTGAACATGATCGGGGCGGTCTCCCCCGCCGCCCGGGCCAGGCCAAGGATGGTTCCCGTCAGCATGCCCGGCAGGGCATAGGGCAGGACATTGGTCCGGATGGCCTGCCACTTGGTCGCTCCCAGCGCCAGGGCGCCTTCGCGATAGGCGGCGGGGATCGTTTTCAGCGACTCCTCCGAAGCCGTGACCGTCCAAGGCAGGGTCATCAAGCCCAACGTCAGGCCGGCCGACAGAATGGACGTTCCGAATTTCAATAGATTGACGAACAGGATGACTCCGAACAGGCCGTAAACGATCGAGGGAACGCCGGACAGGTTGCGGATGGACAACCGGATGAGGCGGGTGAAGCGGTTCTGGCGGGCGTATTCGTTGAGGTAGATGGCGGCGAACATCCCGACCGGAATGGCCAGGACGGCGGTCACCATCGTCACCAGGAGCGTGCCGAAGATGGCCGGGAAAATGCCTCCCTCGGTCATGCCGCGCCGCGGCGGCTTGGTCAGGAATTCCCAGTTGATGACGCCGGCGCCCCGGCGGATGATGTCGTAGAGCAACAGCGCCAGGACGCCCAGGACGAGCCAGACCGAGAGCCGCAGGGCCCAGAAGCCGAGGAACTGGGCTACGGACTTGCGGCGGATCATGATTCCCTCTGCTGGTATTTATGCAGGACGATATCGGCGACCATGTTGACCAGGAAGGTCATGATGAACAAGACCAAGCCGATCGCGAACAGGGCGTAATAATGGGTGGTGAAATAAGGCACTTCGCCCAGCTCGATGGCGATGTTGGAGGTCATGGTCCGCAGGCTTTGCATGAGCCCGGTCGGAAAGGCCCGGGCGTTTCCCGTGGCCATCAGGACGGTCATCGTCTCGCCGACGGCCCGGCCCATGCCGAGCATGACCGCGGCGATGATGCCCGAGAGGGCGGCCGGAAGCTTGACCCGGACCAGGGTCTGCCAGCGCGATCCGCCCAAAGCCAGGGAAGCCTCTCCGTAAGCCGGCGGCACGGCGCTCAGGGAATCCTCCGAAATGCTGATGATCGTCGGCAGCGACATGACGGCCAGCAGAAGGCTTCCGTTCAAGCCGTTCAGGCCGTGTCCCAGGCCGAACAGCTTGGCCAGGGCCGGGCCGATCAGGACGATGCCCAGGAAGCCAATGACCACCGAGGGAATGCCGGCCAGGATCTCGACCGCCGGCTTGACGATCTCCCGCACCCGGGCGTGGGCCACGTCCGAGAGATAAGCCGCCACCCCGATGCCGACGGGGACGGCCAGAATCATGGCTCCCAGGGTCACCAGGACGGAGGACGCGATCTGTCCCAGGATGCCGTACGTCTCCTTGAGGGGCGAGGTCGGGTCCCAGGTTTTGGTGAAGAGAAACTCCCTCAGGTGGATCTCCCGAAAAGCCGGAACGGCCGAGACGAGAAGGAGGAGGAAGATCCCGGCCAGGACGACGACGGCCAGCAGTCCATTGAGGAAGAAGAATGTCCGGACGGATTTTTCTTTTAGGTTCCGCAGCGCTCGTTTGTTCATGGCCCCTCCCTTTGAGGGGGGTTCGAGTCGACAGCCTCCCGGAGATTCGGCCCCGGAGACGGGCCCGTCGGCCCGCCCCCGAAGGCGCAGGAACGGGGGCGTCGGGCCCCCGTCCCTTTGAGGCTGCGGACTCACTTCATGTTCTGGGCATTCATCTCCACGTACTTGGATCCGATCGGATAGAAGCCTTCGCGCTCGACGATCCGCTGGCCTTCGGCCGAGAGGATCCAGGCTATGAACCCGAGGGCGGTCGCCTTGGGCTTGCCGCCCACGGCCATCCACAGGGGGCGGGCGATGGGATACTTGCCGGTATCGACGGCGGCTTTATCCAGCGGCGAAAAGGCCTCGGCCTTGGTGTCCCTGGAAACATTGAGGATCTTGAGGCCTTTCATCGGCTTGCCGGTGGACTGGTCGACGACGTAGCCCACCCCGACGTAGCCGATGGCGTTGGCATCCGCCAGAACGCCCTCGATGATCTGGGCGTTGCCGTTCATCTCCTTCATGGCTTGGGCATATGGCTTATTGCCCATGACGTGCTCCATCATGAAGGAGTATGTGCCGGAATTGGACTGCCGGCCGTAGAGGCTGACCGCGCCGTCCGTACCGCCGACGCTCTTCCAGTTGGTGACTTCGCCCCGGTAGATGGCGCCGACCTGGGTCATGGTCAACCGGGCCAACGGGTTCTTCTCGTTGACGATGATGCTCAAACCGTCGACGGCCACGGCGAACATCTTGACCTGGAGACCCTTCTCCCAGGCCAGGTCGAGCTCTTTTTTCTTCCAGTCCCGGCTGGTGTCACAGATGTCGCACGTCCCATTGATCAGGGCGGTGACGCCGGTGCCGGAGCCGCCGCCCAGGACGGCGATCGGCGACTTGGAATTCTTGGCCATGTACTCCTCGGCCAGGATCTGGACGAGGTTGATCATGGTGTCCGAGCCCTTGACCTGGAGCATCCGGCCCTGGGCCGAGAGCGGGACGGGGGTGAAGGCGACGGCCGTGGCCAGGCCGGTCAGGACCATCCACTTGATCCATTTCACGTTCATTGGGATATCTCCTTTCTTTTCGTTTTTCATCCGTCTTAGAAGCTGAGGAAGAAAGTCATGTTGACGACAACGTCGCCTTGGCGGGCGTCGTTGTAGTCCCAGATCCAGACGTTCGGCTGCAGCCGGCCGCTGCTGCCCCAGGCGTACCAGTCCAGACCGACGATGACGAGGCTCATGTCCTTGCCGGAATCCAGGCTGGTCGGCTGGTAGGCGTCGTAGCGGGCGAACAGGCCGAGCTTTTCGGGCTTGATCTTGTAGGTCGCGAAAGCCGACCAACCGCCGACAAGGAAGTGCTCTCCGGCTGTCTTGTAGGTCGCGTTGTCGTAACGGAACCATTCGAAGGTGATATTTAGATTTTTAACGAGATCGAAGTAGACATCGGCCTTGTACGTGACCGCCGTATCGTTTGCGGACTGGTTCTCATAGTCCACGTAGCCGAATAGGCTGATGCCGGCGACCGGCACGATCTGGAGGTAACCGCTGATCTTCTTGTACTTGTCCGTTTCGGCGTGGGAGTAGGCCGATCCGTTGTGGACGCCGACGCCGAAGCGCAGCTCCTTGGATATTGTGCCCTTCCAGGTCAGGCCCAAATCGGCGCTGGTCTGATCGATTTCGACGCCGGTGATGTCCTTATAGCCGTCGAGAAGGGTCTTGGCCACGGAGCGGTAGCCCCAGCGGTCCTCGGCCAGTTTGAAGGACATCGTCTCGATCATGCCGATGGCGAACTTGGACTGCAGCAAGTCGCGGCTCCATTCGAGGTAGGCGTGCTTGATGAACGGACGGAGCTTGTCATCCTTCTTGGTCGTGCCTTTGACGAAGTCGACCGAGGTGAGGTTGGAGGTGTTGTCGGCGTCGATGCGGAAGCGGAACTTCAGATAGTCGCTGATCTTGTTCTCGTAGGTGAAGTAGGCCCGGCGGAAGGCGAACTTGTTGGACAGGGCCTTGGCCGCGTCGGTTCCGGTCAAGGACCCGTCGTTCGTGGCGTTATAGCTGTAGTCGAAGTAGACCGTGGCGCTGAATGTCTGAGGCGGCGGTGTAGCCGTTTGGGCCAGGGACGGGACGGCCGCGGCCGCCGTCAGAATGATCGCCGCCAGCCAAGTCCGTTTCACGGGAACC
>JAQULS010000197.1 GCA_028749235.1 Acidobacteriota bacterium
ATGAAGAACATCCCATCCATGATACGGGTCCAATCCGTCAGCCTGGGCTGGGCGCCGAAAGAGCGGCTATAAAGCGGCTCCCGGAGCCAAGCACCGCCGGCCGCGGGATTTCGGAAATCCAGAAAGGCATAATCAAAGCCCGCGGAGAACAGCAGATCTTCCAGGCTGTTCGGCGCCGCCGGCGCCCATTCCGTCGTCCCGGGGATGCCGACCGCTCCCGATCGGCCTTGATAGGCGGTGAATCCCAACGCGTAGACTTCGGGCCCCATCGCCCGGTGTATCCAGTCACCCAGCAAAATCATGGGATCGTACGCGTTCATGATGAAATCGCGGTGGCGGATGATATGCGACGTGGCGGCCCAAACGATGATTTTGCGCCCCGGATAGGCCCGTTTGGCCAGCCACAGGAAGTTTTCGCCCATTTGCCGGTCCCTATGGCTGCTCGCCCAATCCATAGCCGTCTTCTCCAGCGACGCGATATTGATGTGCCAGCTCTGTTCCAAGTACTCGGCGCCGCTTTTCAGAAACTGGATCCAAAAATCCCGTTCGAACAGGCCCGCCTCATCGGATGGATGAAGCAAGCCGAGCGCTTCGGCGAGATCATGGGCTGCGATCAGGACGGCGGCTTGGTCTTCGGGCTTGACGTTCTTGAAGGCGCTGCCGTTTACTATAAAGCTTGGATCCTTGAGCATCAGCTCCAGGGCGTTCATCACCCGGGCCGCCGCGCCGGCCGCATCCGGCGGCAATCCGGCTCCGGCAAGATACTCGCCCAGGTCCATCAACAGATACGCGGGCGAGGCGTTTCCGGTGAACTGCATATCAAATCCGGACAATTCCAAAGGATGGCTCGTTTTCAATTGATCGGCGATATAGCTCCATAGCGGCTGCGTCTGGCGGCTGGCGCTCCAGATCTCGTCGATGCCCAAAGAGACGGCTTGGACGGGATTCTCTCCGGCCCGCAAGGCCCACCAAGCCCTGCGCATGTCGTATAATCCGCTCTCGAAAGCGAGTACGTCGAATCCCATCCGCTCATGGAGAAACCTGATCAGGCGGGTTTTGGCCGCGAAAGTCGCGCCGTCGCCGTGCGTGGCTTCGCCCAGCATCACGATGCGCCGGTCGCCGATCGCCTTGCGCAGGGGCTCGAGGTCGCTGAGATTTCCGTCCGCGATGTCGATGGAGCGAACCGGAATGGCGTTCTTCTTCAGATATGCGATGCGGGCTTCTTTAGACGTATCCGCCGCGGCCGCATTCTGGGCCGGCCGGCCGGCCGCCGTAAAGAGGCTCAACGCCGCGAGCGGAAGGAATAGGCCCAAGAATCTCGTCATGGCTCATTCCCTCTCACTGATATTACGTTCATGAGCCGGGGAACATTTCACCACAGCGACTTGTCGTAGTCCTTGTAAATGGTGCGCAGCGCGTAGCCGCATTTGGCTCCCGCCGCCGCGATGCGAAACAAATCCTTCAAGGGCGGCCGGTAGCGACGGCTTCGGCCGGGGTGCTGGCGAAAGCCGAACAGGTAAAGCAGCGAATAATACCGGTAGAATTTGTTCAAAGGCAGCTTGGCCGGCAGGATCGTATGCATGGAATCGTAGAAAGCGCACGGGTCGGGGCAGATGAACTCGCGCTCTTGTTCCCGCCACCGGGCGGTCCCGGGCGGCGGCCCGTAGACCGTGATCGAAACCTCGGCCGAGCCGAGTTCCTGGATCATCCGCCGGACGGCGATGAAATCTTCGGCCAAAAAGTCCGGGTTCACCATCAGCGCGGCATGGAGGACGATGCCGAGCTCGGCCAGGACGGCGACGGCCTGGCGATTGGTCTCCGGATCGACGCCCTTGTTGTAGTCGTCCAGGTTCTTACTCTCCATCGACTCCAAGCCGACGTAGAGCATGTCCAGCCCGGCTTCGCGCCACAGCCGGAACAGTTCGGGGTGGCGGCAAATCGTATCGCTGCGCGCCCAGCTGACGTAGCGCTTGCGGATGCCGCGCTCCAGCAAGAGCCGGGCGATGGCCGTGGTCCGTTCGACGTTGATGTACATCTCATCGTCCACGAAATAGATATGGTCTTCGGGGACGGCGGCGATCTCGTCGACCACGTCCTCGGGCCTGCGCTGCAGGTACTTGCCGCCCGCGAGATGGTGGACCACGCAGAAGGAGCAGCGGTGGGGGCAGCCGGTGCTCGTGCGCAGCGTGGCCACCTGGGGGAAGACCGTCCTTTTGGCCCGGCCCGGGGTTCCGGACCAAACGCAGAAATAGCGGCTGCGGTCGACCAAGTCGCGGCGGGGCCAGGGCACTTCGTCATAGGAGGGAAGCGGGGGCAGCGGCAGGGCGGCGGCGGCATCGAAGGACGGATCGGCGGTCGCCAGAATGCCGGCGTCGGATGGGGGCGTGGTTCCATCGAGCAGATAAGGAAGCAGCCGGCGTATGGACGTCGCTCCTTCTCCGCGGACCACGATGTCGATGATTCCCGGCAGCTTAAAATCCAGCGGCATGGTCGTGGCATGCACGCCGCCGACCAGAACGGTCACGCCGGGAAGCATGGCCTTGGCGGCCGCGGCCAGCCGTTTGACGTGCGCCGCCTGGTTGGAATAGCTGCCGAAACCGATCACGTCGGGACGGAAATCCCGGAGCATGGCCCGCCATTCGGCGTTGGGCGCGCGGCTTATCGTCAGATCCAGGATGCGCGTCTCGTGCCCCGGCCCGATCCCGGCGGCCACTATTTCCAGGTCGAGCGGCTCCAGATGCAAGAAGGAGTGAAAAGCTCTCGCCACGCGCAGGCTCAGCGGCGGGCGGACCAGAAGAAATTTAGCCATGATAACTTGTTTTTCCCCCCCGTCCGGCCCCCAACCGGAATTCCAATCCTCTTCCCATTTTGTATCCTGGGACAAGCATAAATTCCGAATTGGCGGATGTCAAGAACGTTCCGCCCCCTCACCTGATTCAAGAGCCGAGGATCTGTATTATAATAAGGCGCAGGGGTGAACATGAATTCCACGAGCCAGGACCGCAAGAACCGCGTCGCCCAATGGGCCTTCGACACGAAATCCATCCTGGGGCGATTCCATATCTGGCTGGACGACGTCGAGATCGCCGTCGTCCGGGGCCCGGTCCATAAAGAATTCGCATCGCACCTTTCCTTCCTGGGCGGGGCCATCGAACGGCAATTCGCCATGACCGGCGCTCTGACCGCGCTGGGCACCCGGCTTTTCGGCCGCTTCGGCGAAGCCGCCTCTTTGGACAAGACCGGGATCAACCAGGTCAAGAAGGACGCCGACGCCATCTCCGCCTACGTCATGAGCGAATGCCTCTGGTACCTGACCCGCCAACTGCCGGAAAACCACGCCGTGATGGTCTCCCTGGGCGAGGGTCTGATGCCCAAGGGCGGCGAGACGCCCGAGATGGGCTCCAACCCGCAGCTCGGCTTCGGCCGCGTCTACGCCCGTCCCGTGGTGGCCAAGTGGCTGGACCAGCGGGTCGTCCGTTTGTTGAACGATCCGTCCTTTCGCTGGGCCGAGTTCTACAAGGAAATCCGGGCCGCCGGCATCACCATCTGGGGCGCGGCCATCGACACCCTGGAGAACACATCCCGTTTCGCCAAGGGCGATCCGACCGGCCCGATGACCGTCCTGCACGTCTTCGATCAGCCGCTGCGCATCAGCAAGCCGTATGAGGGCTACATGGGGAGCCTTCTTCTGCCCCAGGACGTCGTCGCCCGGGCCGAAGAGGATTCCATCCTCATCGATTACCGCACCCCGCGCGCCATGGTCTGGGAGACCATTCAGAAGACCTATCCCGGGATCAAGCCGGGGAACGTCCACGTCTGGACCCTTCGCGGCAAGAGCCGCGTCGAACGGATCAGCGGCTTGTGGCGGGAATGGGAAGCGCTGGGCGTCCATATCATCGATGACGGTTGGATCCTGCCCAAGGGCATGGCCGCGTTCACCGAGTCGGGAACCTACGCGCCGACCTATAGCATCGGGTCTTGGCAAGACGAGAAGGGAGAGACGCATCTCTTCCTCAGCGACGGCTACGCCGCCTCGGCCGAGGCCATGCAGGCGGCCAGCCTGGCTCCGCTTTTCGGCCTGCGCGCCTTTCTTTCCGTCTTCTCCTCCAGCTTCAAGCTCCCCTACGACAAGGAGCACTCCCTCATGCGGCTGGATCCTGAAGCGGCGGATTTTGCGGCCCGGCTGGCCGGCATCCTGGGCCGGCCGGCGGACGAGAAGACCATCGACAAGCACCGGGCCATGATCCGGGAAGCCGTCGAGGCGGGCATCCCGCTGCAGAAGTCCTCCATCGAAGCCGACGACTTCTTCCCGGAAAAGGACTGGGACGTCCTGGCCGTCACGGGTTATATGAATCCCGACCCCTATACGGGCGCTCCCGGCGTGGAAAAGCTGGCCGAGGACTGCTACCGTGTGCGGGTGCGGCTGTCGTCGAGGCGCGGGGAAAAGCTCTACACCATGACCCTGAAACTCCGGGAGCCTCTGGACCAGAGCCGGTTCATCTTCAATCCGCTCCTGACGCGCTTCATTTCGGGCGAGGACTATGAAACCCGCCCGGTCCGCATCTCCGACTCGGGGCGCATCCGCAACGAGCTTCAAACCCTGTGCTCGGAGGCGCTGGAATTCCGCAAGAACGGCGCCATCCGCGTCCATTTCGCCCGCATTCCGGCGGACGTCATCTCGCGTCCAAACCAAGTCAAGCTGCTGGCGATCCTGAACTGGTACAAGAAGAACCACCACATCTGGTTCTCCTGGCTGGAGATCGTCCCGCCGGAATCCTAGAGCCGATAAAGCCCCGGGCTTCTCCGGGCCGGTCTCCCCCGTCGTTCCGGGATTTTTTAACGGCGGGGCATCGCTAGATCGTCTGCCCTTTGAATTGGCTCATGTACAAGTTGTAATAAAAACCGCGCCGGGAGTGAAGCCGCTCATGCGTCCACCGCTCGATGATCTCTCCGTCCTTGACGACAAGCAGCTGATCGGCATCGCGGATCGTGCTCAGGCGGTGGGCGATGACGAATGACGTGCGTCCCTCCATCAGCCGCAGCAG
>JAQULS010000198.1 GCA_028749235.1 Acidobacteriota bacterium
CGTACTGGTATTGGCAGGCCAAGTTGACCGCGGCCCCGGTCAAGGGCATGCGGGTGTCCGTCAGCGCGGTCAGCAACTTCTCCAAGACCCGCGGCAGCATCCCCAGCCTCTACGGCACGTCGAGCAAGTACTATTCTTACCGCACGGACTGGAAGCCCGTCAACCCGTCAACGGGCTTGGCCCTTCTAACCTCCGGTAAAGAGTACGGCTTTGATTACCCGAACATGTCGGGCAACTTCAACCTCGACTACACCGTCAGCAACAACTTCCTGGTCAGCGCCCGGTTCGGCTACTTCCGGACCAACACCAACAACCAGCAGTTGAAGGTTCCCGGCACCTATTACTATTTCAACGCCTCGAACATCAACCCGGCGGTCTGGCCGGAAATCCCCGCCAACCTCCAGCACTATGGTGGATGGACCAACGGCGCCGGCACGACGGTCACCCAGCGCTACATCAACGAGCGCGTCAGCGGCAACATCGATTTCACGTACTACCTCAATCTGGCCGGCGAGCACGCCTTCAAGGCGGGCGTCCAGTACATCCGGCTGCATGAAGATGTTGCTTCCTCCCCCGAGGCCCCCCTGGTCAACCTGTATTGGGGCTTGTACTACACCCGGCCCGACGGCGTCGTCGTTCAGGGCACGTACGGCTACTACACGCTCCGCAACGATTTCAAGTCGGCCTACGGCTCGAACTTCAACGTTGCCAGCAACGACTGGGCCATTTACCTGCAGGATTCCTGGACCATCGGCCAGCGGTTGACCTTGAACTTGGGCGTCCGGACGGAGAGCGAGTATGTTCCCTCCCTGTCCACCGATGAAGGCTACACCGACTACAAGCCGATCCAGTTCTCCTTCGCCGAGAAGCTGGCCCCCCGTATCGGCGCGATCTATGATGTGTTCGGCGACTCCAGCTTGAAGGTGTTCGCCAGCTTCGGCATCTACTACGACGTCATGAAGCTGTACATGGCCGAGGGCGCCTACGGCGGATTCAAGTGGTGGACCTCTTATTACACCCTTGACAACTACAACTACGAGTTGATCGCCGCTTCCGGCGACGTCAACAACTCCACCGACCAGGCCGCTTGCGGCACGTACATGGGCTCCCGCAACTGGCGGACGGTTTCTTGGGATACCACCGATCCCAACCTGAAGCCCGTTTCCCAGAGCGAGCTGTCCTTCGGCGCCGACAAGAAGATCACTGAAGAGATCTCCTTCAGCGCCCGGTTCGTTTACAAGCACCTCATCCGGACGATTGAGGACATCGGCGCCATGATTCAGGATGCCGACGGCAACTTCAGCGAAGCCTACTACATCGGCAACCCCGGCTTCGGCTGGGCCACGTCGGCCGCCGAAGGCGGCAAGCTGTCCGAAGAGTATTGGCCGCTGCCCAAGGCCAAGCGCGAGTACTACGGCCTCAACCTGTCCCTCGAGAAGCGGTTCAGCAACAACTGGCAGGGCGGCATCAGCTACACCCTGAGCAAGCTGACCGGAAACTACGGCGGTCTGTCGTCCTCCGACGAAGCCGGCCGTAACTCCCCGAACGTCGAGCGGTATTGGGACCTTTGGTTTGAACGGTACGATTTGCACGGCAACGCGCTGGACGGCATCCTGCCCTCCGACCGTACCCACTACATCAAGGCCTATGGTTCCTACGCCTTCCCGTTCGGCTTGACCGTCGGCGTCGTCGCCTACGGCCGGTCGGGCCTGCCGAAGACCACTTCCTTGAGCTTCAACGACATGACCATGTATCCGGACGGCTACTTCGACACAGAAGAGCGGACTCCGTTCTGCGCCTGGGCCGATATGTACATCGAGTACACGCTCCGGATCGCCAAGAAGTACACAGTCAACTTGAACGCCACGATCAGCAACTTCACCAACACCTCCACGATCACTGGTTACCAGATGCAGTACAACTACCAGATGCTGGTTATGACGGACGACGAGATCCTGGCCCAGAAGGACAACTACAAAGACTGGAAGACCATTATGGACGAAAAGATCACCGTCAACAAGTTGTATGCCACGTACGGCTGGTGGAACGCCCGCATGGGCGCCTGGTCGTGGCGCGCCGGCGCCCGGTTCTCCTTCTAATAGGGGAATCGACCGAGCGCTTACGCTTAGTCCAACCGCCCCACCCCCCGCAAGGGGGGTGGGGCTTTTTTTTAGTTCATCTCCGGGGATAGATTTCCGGGGTCACCGTTCGGACGAACGGTACAATGCCATGATCCTCGTCAGGACGAATTCCTATTCGGACCTCGCGAGGGCTGCTTGGTTGAGCCTGCACTTATATCTCAATCGGACCGGCAAGTCTCCGGCTTGATCCCGTCCTGGGTTTCCGGCGTCATGGGCTCAAGGGGACCCAAATGAGACGAGTGGAAGGCGGCCGCCGGGAAGCCGCCCGGATGGCTTTGCGACGGGCTGGAGTGAGGCGGTCACGCGCCGTTTTTACCGAGCCCCGGCTCTTTATGAAACCCGTGATTGCCTTCTCCGTATCGAACTGGGCTCGCTACTGGCGGATCGCGGCGAAAGGGACGGAGCTCTGGCGGTCGTCGAGGAAGCGACCCGGCTTCGGGCCGAGGGCGGGCTAGCGCGCCGAGGCCTTGAGCCGAGCCAGAACGGCCCGCGCGCTCTGGACTTTCGCGGCCGGCTCGTTTCCCGGATCGGCCAGGAATTTCTCGAAGCTCGCGATCGCCTCGGCCGTATCGCCTTTCTCCCGGAAGCAGAAGCCCAGGCTGTAATAGGCGTCGGGAGCGGGCTCGAGGACGATGCTTTGGCGGAAAGCGGCGATGGCTTTATCGAAATCCCCGGCCCGGGCGTAGGCCGCGCCGACCGTTCGCTGGACTTCGGCGTCCTTGGGATAATCGCGGATCAATGACTCGTAGACTATAACGGCTTCGGCCGGTCGCCCGGAAGCGGCGAGATTCCCCGCATAGCCCAGCCGGATGGTCCGGTTTTCGGGTTCGACGGCCAGGGCCTTCTCGAAATAGCCTCGGGCCTCATCCCGGCGATTACGCCCCTCGCTAATCATGGCCAGCCCGGTCAGGGCTTCCAGCGAGGCCGGGTTGATCTTCAGGACGTTCCGCATGGCGGCCGAGGCCTCGTCGGCCTTGTTCATGACCAGGTACGTGTAGCCCAGCCGGGTCATCAGGAGTTCGGAATCCGGAAGACGATCCAAGCCCCGGCGCAGGGTGGCGACGGCGGCCGGAAAATCCTTGAGCCGGGCCTGAGCCAGGGCCAGGCCGACGTAGCTCGAGGCCGCGTCGGGCCGCAGGCCGGCCATCTTGGCGTAGAGGACCGCCGCGTCGGCGATGCGGCCCTCGTATTCGGCCTTCTCGGCGTCCTGGACCATCCGCAGCTCTTCGAGCTTGTCCTTGGGATCGGCGGCGCCGGCTTTGCCGGCCGGGTCGGAATAGTCCACGTAGCCGAGCGACCGGAGCCGGGCCTTGTCGGATTCGCTCGGGGTTCGCCGGCTGGAGGCCGTTTCCCGGCTGAGCGCCGCCCGCAGCTTGGCCTTGAGGTCGTCGGCGGTCTTGTCCCGGCCGGCCAAGTTGGCTTTCTCGCCGGGATCCTCGGGCAGGTTGTAAAGCTCCCGTTTGGGCGCCTCGATATACTTCCAGGGCCCCGAGACGAATCCGGTCAGGGCGGCCCAGCCGAAATTTTCCCGGGGGTAGAAACTCTCCAGATAAACGTCCAGATCGTCCTTCTTGCGGCCGAGGATGTAGGGAATCAGGCTGAGGCCCTGGACTTTTTCCGGCACGGGCGTATCCAGGACGTCCAGGACGGTTGGCAGGATGTCGATCAGCCGGACGCGGGAGGGAACGACCGTGCCGGCCGGGATGCGGCCTTCGGCGTACATGAGCAGGGGGACGTGGACGGCGGGCTCGTAGAGGAAAACGCCGTGGCCGTACTCTCCCTTTTCCCCGAACGACTCGCCGTGATCGCCGGCGACGACGACCAGGGTCCGCTCGAGCAGGTTCTTGGCCTTGAGCCGGAGCATGACCTGGCCGATGATGAGGTCCATATAGGCGACCTCGCCGTCGTAGAGATTGCCCGTGAACTCCTCCCGGATCGGCGAGGGCGGGTTATAAGGCAGGTGGGGGTCGAAGAAATGAACCCAGACAAAGAACGGGTCGGTTCCGGCGGCGGCCTTCTCGAACCACGGCTCGAAAACCTGCAGAACCTGCTCGGCCCGGCGCTCGCCGTTTACGGACTTGAAGGGCGAGTCGGGCTGGATATCGTCGTCGTAAACGTCGAATCCCTGGTCCAGGCCGAAGCGCGAGTCGACCGAAAAGGACGCCGTGAACGCCGCCGTCCGGTAGCCCTTGGACTTCAGCGTTCGGGCCAGGGTCGGCGTCTCGCGAGGCAGGACGTACGTTCCGTTGTTGTGGACGCCGTGGGCATAGGGATTGCGCCCGGTCATGATGGACGCGTGCGAAGGAAGGGTCAAGGGAACTTGGGCGTAAGCTCTGGCGAAGCGCGCTCCCTTGCGGGCCAGGGCGTCCAGGTTGGGTGTCGCGGCGCCCGCGTATCCATAGCAGCCGAGCCTGTCGGCCCGGGTCGTGTCCAGGGTGATCAGCACCACGTTGAGGCGGGCGTCCCGCGGGAACGGCGCCGGCTTGACCGGTTTGGGCCGCAGGACCCAATAGCTTCCGGCCGCGGCGGCCAGCGCCGCCACGACGAAAACCGGCCAGATTCGGGCCAGGCGGGTCTTGCGGGCCGGCGGCGGGACGTCCTTGGGCCAAGGAGCCCGGCTTTGCAGGCCGGTCCGTCGGGGCAGGGCCGCGGCGCGGAGGTTGGAGGGCTTCTTGTTCTTGGCCATGAGCGGGCTTCCTCGGCAAAAAAAATCCCGCCCCAAGTCTCTCCGCCTGGGAAAGGCTTAGGACGGGGATCGCATCGCTTATTTCTTGATGGCGGTAAGAATGTTGCGGACCAGAGCGGCCCGCTCGCCGTCAGGCTCCAGGGTCAGGAATTTCTCGAACT